>JAJUHR010000399.1 GCA_029267795.1 Planctomycetota bacterium | reverse complement strand
GGTGCCCGGGCGAGAGATCGCCCCGCCGATGTAGACGTTGCCCAAGGTCGGAGGAGGTACGCGGATGATATCCCCAGGCCGGACCACGATGTTGTAGCGCATATCCCCATCCAGGAGCTTGTCGTACGGGATCCGGATGATCCGCTGGGTGATCAGCGGGGCCTGCGCTTCTTCGCCGCTCGGGGGAGCCGCAGGAGCGGCAGCGGGCTGCTCGACCCGGACCCACTGGCCACCGACATTCACCCACTGAGCGGCGCGGCCCGGAGCCTCCTCAAGCCCCTGGCCCAGAACCATCGGGGGCTCGGCGCCCTGGGGCTCGGCTTGTTCCTGTTCGCCACCCTCCCCGGGGGCTTGGGCGCCGTCGGGTTCTTCCTCCAAGCTCTTCAGCAGGTCTTCGAGCAGACGCGAGGGTTCGCTGGGCGGCTGGGCGGGTTGCTCTTCCTGGGGCTCGGGAAGCGTGGTCGGAATCACCTCCTGCTGCTGGGCGGCCATAGGGATCTGCCGGATCACGAAGATTTTCTTGATGCTGCCGGACACGCCGCGGGCCAGGGCCAAGGCGTCCAGCAGGCGGAAGTCGGTTTTGGGGATCGTGTAGGTGCCGATCTCGGTCCCGGACAGCCGCGGCTCGCCGATGATGCTGTAGGTGTTCTGCCGGTTCTCGGTGACGATGACGCTGACGGTGGCGTCTTTCAAAATGTCCTTGGCCTCAAGCACTTGGACCAGGTCGCGCTCCAACTCGCTGGCGGTGCGGCCTGCGGCGTCCACCGCGCCCACCACCGGCAGGCGGATCTTGCCCAGCTCATCCACGCGGCGGGTCTGCACGGTCTCCTGGCCCGGTTCGATCAACTCGAAGATCGACACCGTCAGCGTGTCCCCAGGGCCGACCACGTATTCCTGCACCAACGGGATCAGGTCGCCGGTCTGTACCTCGGACAGGCCAGGCACTTCGGTCGACGGCTCGTCAATCACATCCAACTGATCCAGGATCGGCAACACGACCGGGGTGTGCTCCCAACGCCCCAGGATCGAGGGATCGAAGAACGAATCCGTTTCACAACCGGCAAACGTCGCTACGACGCAAAGCACGGCTGGCAACACCCAACGGATCCCACGGCTTCGAGGCCCACCCCTTCGCATTAGCATGCTGGCCCTCACTATCAGGCTCCTGACTGTAAAGCCCGTCCAGGATCAATTAAACATAGCCCAGTACTCGCACTTGGCTACACAAAAGTGAATATCTTACAGACCCGAACCGCAACAGGCACGTGGGTAAGACCGACTTTTTTTCTCCAGCACGCAACCCTCCGCGGATGTTTCGGCCGCGGCTTTAGAGTAATGAGGCTGCTATGCATCGCCTGTGCCCGCACCCAATCCTGAGGTTCTGATCGGTTCGATACGTGACGCACGTTAGGCGCAAGGCCAGCGGCCAAAAGCAGCTTAAGCATCATGCATCTATAGGGATAGGGGGGAATCTATAAGACGCAAGCCCTGCACGGTGAAAACCTGACCTTGGCGCGGCAGAGCAAACGAGCTTGGCTGGATGCTGCCGGCGGGATCGAGTCCGATAATTGTCCTGCCGAGTCAAAACAAAAAATGTCGGTCAAAGTTCCGGCCCGCCCCCCCTCACCCCTACGATACGGGGTCGGGCGGATCGGCGTCACCCGTTTATCGGTGTTGTGCCTCGAGCTTGCCAGGAGCAACTCACTACCAGAAAATGACTTGACTTACCGAAGAGCGACGCCTCTTTGGACCCTTGATTCATGTACCGACAGATCACCATCGTGGGCAGTGGTTCGATGGCAACCGTTTGCGCTCTCCTCTTGGAGAGTCGCGGGGCGCAGGTCGTCATGTGGACCGCTTCCCCGGCTCGGGCCGCGGACCTCATCGAAGCCCGGGAGAATCGCCGCTATCAGCCCGGGTCCCGCATCCCCCCTTCGATCCAAATCACAGACGATGAGCGGATGGCGATGCGGGGGGCGGAGTTGATCGTCTCCGCGGTGCCCACGCAGTACATCCGCGGCGTCTGGCAGCGGTTAGCGCCGCACGTGAAGCCCGGCGTGCCGATCGCCTCGGTCGCGAAAGGGATCGAGAACAAGACGCTGCTACGACCGACGCAGGTGATCGCCGACGTGCTGGGATCGAATCACCCCG
>JAJUHR010000282.1 GCA_029267795.1 Planctomycetota bacterium | reverse complement strand
TGCGGGTAGCACTGGTGCCCGACGTCGAAGAGCAGTCGGTCGTGCGAGAAATCGAACACGTAGTGCAGCGCCAGGGTCAGCTCCACCACGCCCAGGTTGGGGGCCAGGTGCCCGCCGGTCTTGGAAACCTGATCGCAGATGGCCTGGCGGATCTCCTGAGCCAGGGCCGTCAGCTGGTCCATCGACAGCTTTCGAAGGTCCTGCGGCCCAATGATCGTGTTCAGCAGTCCCTGTGCGCCCCCGCCGCCGTTGGAACGATGATCGGTTGACATATCCAGTTTCAGCCCACGCCGCCCGGTTGCGGCATCGATGCCCCGGTTTTCGTACCCCTGATCGTCAGCGTCCCTGAACAAGCCTTCCGCCCCCCTGCTCACCTCGCTCAGACCTGGCGCGTCCGCCTGGGGTTCACCGCTCGCGGACGGCCATGAAATCGCACAGCTGCCTTAACGGATCGGCACGGTCGCCCAGGTCCCGCAGAGCCTGATGGGCCTGGGCCTGCAGCCGAAGCACTTCGGATCGGCTGGCCTCGACGCCCAGCAGGCCGGGGTAGGTCAGCTTGCCTTTGTCGGCGTCCTTGTTCGCGGCCTTGCCGAGATTCTCTGTCGTCTGGGTCACGTCCAGCAAGTCGTCGACGACTTGGAACATCAACCCGACGGCCTCGCCGTACCGCGTCAGCGCTTCGAGCTGGCGCTGGTCCGCCCCTGCGCACATCGCCCCCATACGGCAGGAGCAGCGGATCAAGGCCCCGGTCTTGTGCTTGTGAATCCGCTGAAGCTGTTCCAAAGGCTCCAGGCTGCCTTCGTGCTCGGGCAAGGTATCGTAAACCTGCCCGGCGATCATGTCATTGGTGGCTGCTGCCAGCTCGCTGCAGACCCGCTGCGCCAGCTCGGGGGGGTGCAGCCGGGACGATACCAACTCGAACGCCAGCCCCATCATGACATCGCCGGCCAGGATCGCCATTGCTTCGCTGGTGTGTCGGTGCAGCGTGGGCCGGCCGCGCCGCAGGTCGTCGTCGTCCATCGCGGGCAAGTCGTCGTGCACGAGGCTGAAGCAGTGGATCATCTCCATCGCGGCGGCGGGAGCCAAGGCGTCTTCGGCGCTGCCGCCGACGGCTTCACAGGATCGAATCACCAGGATCGGCCGCAGACGTTTGCCCGCGCCCAGCAGGGCGTACCGCACCGCTTCCCGCAGGTTGCGTGGCAGGGGCCGTTGCTCCAGGAAACGGGCCATGTAGGCCTCGACCCATCCCGCTGGCTGCGTGAGGTCGTCCAGTTGTGCGTGACGTGGACCCGTAGCGGTGCCGCCCATCGGCTTCTCCGGGGTTACCGGCTTTGATCCGGGGGATTTCCGGGGATTGATTCCGGGTGTTTCTAGCTCACTTATCGGGAAATATATGCTTTTAACACGAAATTCACAACGAGCGACGCCGCTCGAGCCCCATCCCCACGGGAGGTGATTGTAGGTATGAAGCGGCTGGCTGGCAGAGTTGCACCGAGCGAAGCGTCCGCTGCGTCAGACCGAAGTAGACGTCCGATCACTGGCCAGCCCCAAGGCGATCCGCTGCACAGAAGACCTGTTCCACCAGCCATTGGGCGATCACCAGGGCGCCGTCCGGTCGCTGGTGGGCGCGCATGACCTGAACCATGTCGGCCCGGTTGGCGGCGTTCTGAAGCAGTTCCGTCAGGGGGCCCGCCAGCCGATCCGCTCCCGCGGCGGGATCGTCAGGATCGTCACAGATCAACGCGCCACCGAGGTTGGCCAGCTCTTCCGCGTTGTGCCGCTGGTGCTGGTCCCTATGGTGGGGGTACGGGAGGAAGATGGTTGGGGTCGCGTTGGCCCAGGCTTCCGCCACGCCGCCGGCGCCCGCCCGGCTGATGGCCACGGTGGCGGCCCCCCAGGCGTCGCCCATCCGGTTCCAGAACGCCTCGACCCGCCCGGGGATGCCCGCGGTGCGGTAGGCGCTGATCAGCCTGGAGCATTGCTCGGTCGTGCCGGCCAAATGGAACACCTGCCAATCGATCAAAACCCGGCGGACTTCCTCGCGACGGATCAGGTGCTCCATCGTGCGGTTGATGGATTGGGCGCCCTGGCTGCCCCCGGTGATCAAGAGCGTTGGACGGTCGGGGCTCAGGCCTAGCGCCTGGCGGGCCTGCTGCGGGTTGGCCAGGGCCAGGGCCGAACGGCGCAAGGGCATCCCCACGCACTGGGCCCCCGGCAGCCCGTCGTAAACGCTAAAGAGCTTGGTCGCCCTGCGGACCGAGAAGCGGTTGGCTTTGCCGGGCACAGCGTCCAGGTTGACCAGGACCACCGGGACGCCCTGGCGGTGGGCAGCGACGACCGCTGGGCCGGATACGAAACCGCCGGTGGTGACCACCGCCCGCACCCGGCGCTGCCGGAGCAATTGCTTAACCCGCGCGACGCTGATCGACCACGCTGCCAGGAACGGCGGCCACTGCCAGGGATGGCGGCTCAGCGGCTGGACGGGTAGGGCAGTGAAGGTCAGCCCTTCCTGCTCGAGCAGCCGCGCGTCGATGGGGCGCTGGGAAATCAAAAAATGTTTTGAAATCGCCGGGCTCAGGCGTTCCAGTCGTTCGGCGATCGCGACCCCCGGGAAGATGTGTCCGCCAGAGCCACCCCCAGCGAACAGAATCGTGTCCCTTGCGGAGGCCGCCACAGGGGTAGTGCCTGCTGCGCTCACCGGATGAGCATCCTGTTTCACCAGGCGTTGAGTGGTCGCTTGGGGCATGCCGATGCGTCGGTCGCGTGGGGTGGAAGGCCCCGATTCCCTCACTGTACCGTACCGGGCGTCAGGTGCACCTGGTGCGTCTCGGCTTCCAGCGCATTGGCTTCGTCCAAGGCGGCCACGAGCCCTAGCGTGAACGCGGTGACGATCCAGCCCGTGCCGCCGGCGCTGAGCAGCGGCAGCGCAATGCCCTTGGTCGGGACCACCACGGTGACCACCGCGATGTTGATCAGCGCCTGCAGCCCGATGGTGAGCGTCACCCCCAACGCGAACAACCTGCCGAACATGTCCTTGCAGCTGCGAACGATGTGCAGCCCGATCAGCAGCAGCAGCAGATACAGCGTCACGACCAAGGCTGCCCCGCACACGCCCAGTTCCTCGGCGACGATGGCGAAGATGAAGTCCGTCGTGTCGGCTGGGAGGTACCCGAACTTCTGGATGCTGTTGCCCAGGCCGCGTCCGGTCAGCCCTCCTTGGGCGATCGCCAGCATCGACTGGATGGGGTGGTAGCCGATGCCCTGCGGGTCACGCCAGGGATCGAGGAACGACATCAACCTGGCCAGGCGGTACGGGCTGTTCGCCACCGCGAGGACGACGGCC
>JAJUHR010000019.1 GCA_029267795.1 Planctomycetota bacterium | reverse complement strand
AGACGGCTCGACCGAAGACGTGCCCGTGGCTGAGCTGCGGCACGGCGATCGGGTGCTGGTGAAACCGGGAGAGAAGGTCCCGACCGATGGGGTGGTCGTCCAGGGCCGCACCACTGTCAACCAGGCGATGCTGACCGGGGAGAGCCAACCCGTGGAGAAAGGCGAAGGCGACACGGCCATCGGCGGGTCGATCAACGGCGAATCCGCGATCACCGTCGAGGTGCTTAAGACGGGCCACGAGACCTACCTGGCCCAGGTGGTCGAGCTGGTCCGCCAGGCCCAGGAATCCCGCTCGCGGACTCAGGACTTGGCGAACCGGGCGGCGCTGTGGCTGACGGTCATCGCCCTGACCGCGGGGGCGATCACGCTGAGCGTGTGGATCGTCCTGGGCAGCGACTTGGCGTTCTCGCTCGAACGGATGGTGACCGTGATGGTGATCACTTGCCCCCACGCGCTGGGGCTTGCCGTGCCGCTGGTGGTGGCGGTGTCCACGGCTTTGTCGGCCCGCAACGGGCTGCTGATCCGCGACCGCTCGGCGTTCGAGCGAGCCCGCCACCTGGATGCGATCGTTTTCGACAAGACCGGCACGCTCACCGAGGGACGCTTCGGCGTTACGGACGTCGTCCCGCTGGGCGAACGCGACGAAAACGAGCTGCTGCGTCTGGCCGCGTCGCTCGAAAGCCAGTCGGAGCACCCGATCGCCCAGGGCATCGTCGAGGCCGCGACCCAGCGAGGCATCGGATATCCCACCCCCAGGCAATTCAAGGCGATCCCCGGCAAGGGCGCCCAAGCCGAGGTGGACGGGGCGAACGTGAAGGTCGTCAGCCCGGGCTACCTGCGAGAGAGCGGCCTGACCGTCGACCACCCGCGGGTGCGGCAGGTGGCCGGCCAGGGCAAAACGGTGGTGTACGTTCTCGTTGGCGACCGGGTCTGCGGGGCGATCGCGCTGGCGGACATCATCCGCCAGGAATCCCGCGAGGCCCTGCGGCGTCTCAAAGACATGGGCGTGCAGGTGATGATGCTCACCGGCGATGCGGAGGCGGTGGCGAAATGGGTGGCTCAGGAGTTGGACTTGGACGACTACTTCGCCGAGGTGCTGCCCGGCGACAAGGCGTCGAAGATCAAGGAGGTGCAGGGTCGCGGCTTGATCGTCGCGATGACGGGCGACGGGGTCAACGACGCGCCGGCGCTGACGCAAGCCGACGTCGGCATCGCGATCGGGGCGGGCACCGACGTGGCGATCGAGTCGGCCGACATCGTCTTGGTGCGGTCCGACCCGCGGGACGTCACCGCGATCGTCGACCTAGCGCGGACCACCTACGCCAAGATGGTGCAAAACCTGCTGTGGGCGACGGGGTACAACGTCGTGGCCATCCCGCTGGCCGCGGGGGTGTTCTACCGGTTCGGGCTGTTGCTTTCGCCGGCGGTCGGCGCGGTGTTCATGTCGCTGTCCACCGTGATCGTGGCGATCAACGCCCGGTTGCTGCGCTTGCGACGCTAGGGGTAGCGGGGAGGGTCTTCTTACGTCGGCGGGGCAAGCAAGACCAAACGCGGCGATATATTCTGCGCGGGGACACCCCGAAGAATGGTCGGAAAACTGGGAGATTCAGCCGAACCGGCGGGATGGGGGCCGGGCTGCGTGGACGAAGGCCGCCTGCTTGGCGAGAATACCGGCCCGCCGGCTGAAGCCCGGCTAAGCGAAGATGAACGACTTTATTCGCGCAGCGTGCGCGACGGATCACCCGATACACTTAGCCTGAGCAATAAGAGAAAGGAGAAACCACGATGAGCAGCATCCTCGGTTACACCTATGGCACGGCGGCGGTTCAGCGATCGCCGATCAGCTTGGCGGACTTCGAGCTGATGAAGAAGAGCGTCCTCTTCGGCGACGAGGACGTGAAGTACCTGCGGCTTTCATACGACGTGGTGAAGGACCAGGTCGAGGCGATCCTCGACGTCTGGTACGGCTTCGTCGGCTCGAACCCGCATCTGCTGGCAACGTTCACCGCGAAAAGCGATGGCAAGCCCCTGGCTGACTACCTGGCCGCGGTGCGCAAACGCTTCGGGCAGTGGATCCTCGACACCGCCCGCGCCGAGTACGACCAGAAGTGGCTGGACTACCAGCACGAGATCGGCCTGCGGCACCACCGCACGAAGAAGAACCGCACCGACGGCGCCGCCTCGACCGACATCGTGCCGTTCCGCTACCTGGCGCCGCTGATCTTCCCGGTGACGTTCACGCTCAAGCCCTTCCTGGCGAAGAAGGGGCACTCGGCCGCGGACGTCGAGAAGATGCACGCGGCGTGGGTGAAATCGTGCCTCCTGCAGGTGACGCTCTGGAGCCACCCCTACGTGAAAGGCGAGGATTTCTGATGTCGCTGCGGTTCGCCCCCGAGTGGCAGACGACGCGGTGGTTTAACACGCCCGAACCGGTGACGCTGGCCGGGTTGCGGGGGCGTGTCGTTCTCCTGCACGCGTTCCAGATGCTGTGCCCAGGCTGCGTGGCGCGGGGGCTGCCGCAGGCGCAGCGGGTGGCGGAGCTTTTTGCGGGAGCGCCGCTGGCGGTCGTCGGGCTGCACACGGTGTTCGAGCACCACGAGGCGATGGGGCCGGAGGCGCTGCGCGCGTTCCTGCACGAGTACCGTATCCGCTTCCCGGTGGGTGTTGATGCGCCGGGGCCGCAGGGCGATCCGATCCCCCGCACGATGCGGGCGTACGCGATGCAAGGCACGCCGACCACGGTCCTCATCGACGCGCGTGGCCGGCTGCGGCGGCAGGTCTTCGGCGTGCACGACGACCTGCTGTTAGGCGCCGAGCTCGGAGCGCTGCTGTTGGAAGCTGAGCACTCGGAGCAACGCAGCCAGATACGGGAAGAAGAAGAAGGAGGAGGAGGACCGCGACCCGAGTGCGACGGTGATTGCTGTTCGGCATCGTGACAGTGCGGGCTCTTCGCCAGCCGCGGCGCCTCGCGCTCAGCTTCCCCAGCCCCGCGGTTAAATTCAACAAGCGGCTTTCGGCGCGGCAAGTCCCGAGGCATCGCTACGCTCTGCCCCAGCCACCCCGTCGATCAAGCAGGGGTTCACGTTGAACAGATTCCCCGCCAAGCGAATCATCATCGAAGCTGCATTGGACCGCTACTTAATGTTGCGACCCGTAAGGAGCATCCCATGCACACGATGATCCGCTTGCTGTTGATGGTGGCGAGTGCAGCTTGGATCGGTGGGTACCCAGGCGGTGAGAAGCTCGTGAGGCGATCGGAGTCGCGCAGCGGAACCGGGCTGACAGACGGACGCGATCAGGGCGGGACCGGCGCGGTGTCTCTGAAGGAACTGCGCCGGCAGCCGATCACCTTCGAACTCGACATCCCCTACGCCAACACCGACAACCCTCGGCAGCGGCTCGACCTGTACCTGCCGAAGGATCGCAAGTCCGACAAGCTGCCGGTGATCGTCTTCTTCCACGGAGGCGGGTGGCTCCAGGGCAACAAGGCCGACGGAGCGGGTCGGCTCATGACGTTCGTCCGCACCGGCAAGTATGCGGGTGTGTCGGTCGGCTATCGGCTATCGGGCGAGGCGACATGGCCGGCGCAGCTTCATGACTGCAAGGCGGCGATCCGCTGGGTCCGCGCCCACGCCGATCAATACGGGCTAGACCCCGACCGCATCGCTGTCTGGGGCCGCAGCGCCGGGGCGCACCTGGCCCTGATGATCGGCGTGACGGGCGATGCGCCGGAAGCGGAGGGCGGCCCTGGGTCACCCGATGGCGTCAGCAGCAAGGTGGCCTGCGTGGCCAACTACTTCGGCGTGACCGACATTCCCGCGCTCGTCGGCCAGCCCAGCGACATCGACCGTACCGCCCCGCGATCGCCCGAGGCGCTGCTGCTGGGCAGCCCGCTCCGCGACAACCCCGCCAGGGCGCAAGCCGCCTCGCCGATCACCTACGTGACCGCGAACGATCCGCCGGTGCTGACGGTCCACGGCGACGCGGACCGGGCGGTTCCTTACGACCAGGCTGTTCGGCTCGACGCGGCGCTGCGAAAGGCTGGTGTGTCGAGCTACTTCATCACCGCCAAGGGGGCCGGTCACGGCGATTTCCCCAAAGGGGCGAACGAGCGTCTGCAAGCGTTTTTTGCCAGGTATCTGCTCGGCCAGCAGGTCGATCTTTCGACGGAGCCGATCACGAAGCCGGGGCACTGAGGCCAGGCGAAGTTTTTCGGCCGACTCTCCGCCTCTGCGGAGGCTTCAACGGATAGGCAGAGAAGTTTTCTTTTGCTTGTGTTCTCTTGCCCGGCGGAAGTGCGAAACGTCGACTGGGGCATGGATTGCGATTGGGCTCGGCGTGGCTGTGGTGGAGCGAAGCGGCACCACAGTCGATCCGGGGCATCGCTACGCTCTGCCCCAGCCACCCGCTGCTGCTAGCGGGCATTACGTAATGGTTACCGTCGAATACGGTCCTTGGACGCTCTCGATGAGCCCAGTTGTGTGCATCTGGGAAATCATGTTGTCGATCTCGTCGCGCTTATATCGAGCCGCGTCCGCCTGCAGATCCTGGACGACGTCAGCCCGTCGCGCCTTACCGTCACCATCCAACTGATGAATTATCTTCAGCGCGAGGCTACGGAGGCGTTTCTTGTCTCCCTTGGAGCGACGTCGGAAGGAACTGCTGAGGAACTGCTCGAATCGCTTGGTATACGCGTGGTTCTCGCAGAACTGTCGCAAAAGTTTCTCCAGCGCACCGGTTTGAGAGTAGCGATTCTGCTTCTTTCCTGCGAGGTCGGCTATGATCGGGGACTCCTTGGAAGCTCGCTTGGAGGCTCTGTGCACGGAGAGATAAAGCGCACGAGGAATGTCATTAGCGTCGGCGAAGCCGAACTCGAGCGACACGTTCGCGTTCCCCCCAGTCGCGTCGAAAATTGCATACGACGAGGTCTGAAGGCGCTTCTTGATTGCCTCCAGGAGATTTTCGGCCTCTTGATTCTGGTCACGTCCAACGATCACGAACGAGATCGGATAGCTCATTCGGAGTTTCTTAACAATGCGCTCGTACTTGGGACGGACGGTCTTCCAGGGAACGCCGAGAAACACTTGGTTCGGAATCGCAGCGTATTGCGGCGTTGACGCTGCCGATTTGCGCTTCTTATCCATGTGCGCGTCTCGCTAACTATGTTTGTGTCGATCCACCCGACCCCTCGCACGGCCTGGAGCACCGCATAAAACGTCGGCGAATGCGGGCGCGGTTCGAAACGGTTGCATTTGGGGTCCAGTCATAACAATCCTGTTAACCAGAGAGCGTCGTTCGCCAGAGATTCAGAGAGTTCGAACGCAGTTTTCGGGGGTCCGGCCGCAACCCCGACGTTTCCCACCGGATTCCAAACTCGCTCTTTCGAACCAGAGAATTTCATCGACCTTGAGACTACGCGCGTAGGCCTTTCCCCGCAACGCCTTACGCAAGAACGCCGACGGCGCTCGCCTTCGGCGTTGATCGTCAACTAGCGGGGAGCCGAAGTTCCCCGTGATAATAAGAAAGCTCCCCGAGCTGGGCTCGAACCAGCAACCTAGCGGTTAACAGCCGCTCGCTCTACCGATTGAGCTATCGGGGATCGGGTTGGCATTTATATCCCTACCGGCGGCGACCGGCAACCGGGCCATCCGGCTTAACCCAGTTACGGGTTGCTCGGCCACGGCTGGGGGTGCTACCCCCCGCCCGGCGGGTGCCTTGATATCAAGACTCCACAAGTTGATCGGCCTCGCCGGCGGCGCCCCGGGGCGTCGCTACGCTCTGCCTCACCCACCCTGGGGCCTGCGAATGGTGCGCTCAGCGCACCCTACGAAAATCGATTCGGCGGGCCGAAGGCCCGCCCTACAACTACGACTGGGGCATTGCTGCGCTTAGCCCCAGGCACCCCGGCGTCCCACATTTCTGCAAGCCCGCCGTGTCTTCACGGCAGGCTAAATTGGCAGGTCAATGACCTGCCCTACAGATATCAGGCAGGTCCGCGGCGCTGGGCCCGCCCTGTTTTCTCATTTAGCCCCCCATGAGTCATGGGGGGCTAAGTCGGGCCGTACTCTGTACGTGGGGTGGCTGCGGCGGCGGAGGACAGCACGGTCCAATCGGAATCGTCATGTCCGGGCAGGCCCGGACCTACAAAAGACCGAGGGCATCGCTGTGCTGGGCCCCTGCCACCGTAATCCGGGAAACTCTATATAATACTCAAACGAAGAACGCCGTAACGTCTTGCACCGAGCGGGGCTGGGTGGGGTTACCGCGGCACCCCGCAGCGTCTGCGTCGGATTATCCAAATCTTGCCGCGGCCGGTCGCCCCTACCTGATCGGACCGATATAATCGGTACGGAGGTTCACGGGGGCGGGTGAGACGCCGCCGCAAGCCTTTTCACAAAGGATATTTCATGGCTACCAGCTTTGGTGCGCTATGCAATGACTTTTATGTCAATCAAAAACTAGCGTTGAAGATGGACCTGCCCAGCGACCGCGAAACGGCCCTGCATTTCTTCGACCGGATCCAAAAGTCAGTGCCTGCGATGACCCGGTTCCACCGCTACGCTGGGGAGTTGGCATTGGAATCGTCCCGGCGGGACGCGGAATACCTTTGGGTGGCGATGCGGCGGACCAGCCTGCGGACCGGGCACGTCAACCCCCAATCGATGGAGGACGCTTACCGTATCCACCGCCTGGTGCTGCAGGTGGCGCCGTATCACCTGACGATCAGCCCGCTGGACGTGGATTACGTGGAGCTGCTCTTCGGGTTCGACCTGGAGTGCAACGCCAACCACGACGAGATCGTTTACGATGCGTTGATCGCCAATTCCCCGATGAGCGACCTGCTGCGGACGCCGCAATCGCGGATTTTGGAGGTGCAGCCGGTGTTCGGGATGTCCCTGGGGGATCAGGGTGACCTGCAGGCGTACTTCGAGGTCAAGACCCGCACGCGGAACCGCCGGGGCCAGCCGCACCAATACCGCGACGAGCCGATCAGCATCTTCCTGAGCATCCGCAAGTTTGGGCCGATCCAGCAGATCGACGACCTGCAGGACATTTTCACGACGCTCAGCCAACACGCGGAGGTGCTTGCCAGCGAGCGTTTGGTGCCGAACCTGCTGATGCCGATTGCCCGCCAGATAACCTCGAGCAACGCCTGAGCAACGCCTCAATGGTGCGGCGTGGGACGGTATGGGCGGCGGTCGTGCGACGGGGGAGAGCCGCCCCGTTGCGCTCTTTGAGTACCACCAACCTGAAAGTCTGTTCAAACCTGCTGATATCGTGCGTTTTGCGATTCAACGTAACCCCCCCCTCATGGCCCTGCTAGGCAGAGACACTGAAGCCCAACGCCAGCGCGCGGAATCGGTCCAAGCCTGGGTGCAGGCCCGCAGCCCTTACGCCTTGGCCAGCGCGATGTTGGGTTTGATCGCGGTCGTGGACGCGCTGACGCTGGTGATCGGGGCCATCGCGGGACTGGCGGCGATTGCGATGGCGATCCGAGGCTTTGGTGACTTGCGCCGGCTGCCGGGGGGTTTTGGACGACGGCTGTGCTACCTGGGGCTGGGTCTGGGCACGCTGGCATTAACCACCAGCGGGCTGTTGTGGGCCCTGCTGGGATGAACTTTGGGTTTGGAGAGGCCCCCGAGCGCCTTTCCGAACCAACCTAAGAGGTGGAAACAGCCCGTGTTGAATCGCAAGCTGAAGGTGATGGTGCTGGCGGGTGGACCTGACCGCGAGCGGCCGATCAGTCTGGTCTCCGGCCGACATGTCGCTGCAGCCTTGCGGGAGGCCGGGCACCGGACGCTTGAACGCGACATCCTTCCCGGCGAGTTTGGCGCCTTAAACGACTGGCGTCGCTGGGGTGGCCACGTTGTCTTCCCCGTGCTACACGGCCCGTGGGGCGAGGGGGGCCCCCTACAGCAAGTGCTTGAACAGCAGCGGATCCCCTACGTGGGTTGCCGCTCTCGCGCGGCCCGGCTGTGCATGAACAAGCACCTGACCAAGCTGGCGCTGGTCCAACAGGGCCTGCCCACACCCCCCTTTGAGCTGTTGACCCAGGAGCAAAAGAGAAGCATCCCGGCCCCATTGGTTCTTAAGGCCACCACTGAGGGCAGCAGCATCGACGTCGTGATCTGTCAGACGCACGAGGAAGCCGAGGTCGCCAAGCGGAAACTGGTCAAGCGCCACAAGGAATTGCTGGTCGAGGCGTTTGTGCCGGGCAAGGAGTTGACGGTGGGGGTGATCGACAGCCCCGCGGGCCCCAAGGCGCTGCCGCCGATCCGGATCATCCCCGCCACGCCCTTCTATGACTACCAAGCCAAGTATCACCGCAACGATACGCGGTACGTGCTCGACCCCAAGCGGATTGGGCTGCCAGCCAAGACCCTGAACCAGGTGCGCGACTTGGCGGTGGCTACCCACCGGGCTCTGGGGTGCCGACACATGTGCCGGGTGGACCTGATCGTGGACGATCGGGGGGAGTCGTGGATTTTAGAAGTTAATACGATACCTGGGTTTACGGATCATTCCCTGCTGCCGAAAGCCGCGGCTTATTCGGGCATGGCTTTGCCGGAGCTGGTCAATCGCCTGGTACAAATGGCGTTCGACGGCCGGTAAGGGCAAAGGGTCATGCGGAGAACGTTTGATCCGTACACGACGCGATCCCCCCTCGATATCCTTCGATGGAGCAGCGATACCCTTACGATCAGTGGTGGATCGTCTGCAAGTTTGCCGATGTACCGCTGTAACTATCAGTCTGACCGGCAAGGCACGGAGGCCTTATGGGTTGGTTTCTAACTAAAACCAAGAAAAAGGAGCGGAACGCTCCCCAACAAGCCCGACCGTCCCAACCTCATCAGAAGTGGGACCCGCGGAGAACGCTTAAGGGTCTTCAGATTCTGGGGTTAGGAGTTCTTACATTCGGCGTGCTCGCGACGTGGCGATATGCTGAGGACCGCATCGGTCAATACCTTGTCAGGCGCGGCCCTGCGCAGGTGTTGCCTCAGCAGATCGAGTTGGCCGACGCCCCGGGGTGGATAAGCCCGATGCTGGCCGAGCATCTGCGATGGATCGTTGCGGGACAGGTGAGCTCTAACCCCATGGATCAACAGAGCTTGAACGTAGCTGTCGCTGCTCTGAATCGCAATCCCTGGGTGGAGAGCGTCGGCCGCGTGGAGCGGTTCGGTGATGGCAGCATCCGCGTCCATGCGAAGTATCGCGAGCCGGTGGCGGTGGTGATGGGCCCGAGGGGGTTTTATCCTGTGGATTGGCAAGGCGTGCGTTTGCCGGGGGTATACCAAGCCAATCAATTGAGTCTTGTGGGTTTGCCGGTGATCATCGGGGTGTCCGGGCTACCCGCGGGTGAAGGCGAACGCTGGCCAGGGGACGATCTGGAGGCCGGCTTGTCGCTGGTTCGATGGTTGCAGGGTGAGCCATACGCGGACCAGATCGCGGCTTTTGATGTGAGCGACCGGGATGCCCGCGGCCGGGTTCGGTTGGTTTTGCGCACCGATCAAGGGATGGTCCGCTGGGGTCTGCCGCCGGGCATGGAGCGGTCGATCGAGCCCAACGCGGAGACGAAGAAGCGTTGGCTGCGCAGCGTGCACGGGCAACGGGGCCGGATCGACGCTGGGGGGAAGATCGTTGACGTGTTCGGGGCCGCGGTGTTTGTGCACCAGCCGTATGTCTCGGAGCAGACGACGTTCGATCAGGCCCGCTATAGTTGGTCAAGGTGAATGGGAGAAGAGCTAGTGCGCCTGAGAATGCCGAATCGGCGGCGAACGCGGGTCCGCCTGCGCGGGCGATGCAACAACAGGCGGATGTAGCGGGCCCAACCGGCCGCGCCCCGATCGCGGCTTTGCCCGCCAGCCATCACGGAACAGACGTGAGTGGGGGCTTGCCTGGAGACCCTGAGAAGGCCGACCTTGCCACCCAACCTGCTGCCAGACTCCCGACGAGGCTGAGGCTAGCGGCTGACACGGCTTATGGGCTTTCCTGGTCCGTGCAGGGGGTGGTGCTGGCGTGGACGATCTGGCTGGGGATCAGTTGGGTTATGCTGCTGGGCGCCGAGTCGTACCAGCCTGCTGCCAGGTGGATGGTGTTCTCGTCCCTGGCGGGGATGATGGGGATTTGGCCGGCGTGGAGGCTGAGTCAAGGGGGTGGTCGGGGCGCCTGGCGACAAACAGCGATCCAGGTATTCCTAGAGTGGCTTGCGCTGGCGATGGTGTTCCAGGTGGTGCTTTGGCCCCTGTGCGCGAACATGGACTGGAAACCGCGCCAAACCCTGGTGCTCGACGCTGCGGTGGCGGGGTGGTCGCTGCTGACCGCTGCTCTGGTCGCCTTGGGTTGCGCGTCGCGGCGCGGGGTGGTGCGCACGGCTGTGATGGCTGGGTGCATGGTGCTGCTTCTGGGCGAGCCGGCGGGGATGGCGCTGATCAACGTGGGAGCGGCGGGGCGGACCGCCACGACGTGGACCATGCGCTTAAGCCCGCTGGAGACAATCTGGGCCTTGACGGCTCCCGGCGCTCTGGAACACTCAGGGGCCTGGCTGCCCCAGGTGGTAGGAATCTTGTTCATTGGGACGTTAATCTGGATGCTCATCTTGGCGTGGCCTGACCGGTCGGGGTGATCTGGACACGGACGGAGCCGCGCACGATTCTTGAGAAGACCTGGCGGGGGACGCCATCTAGCGCAGCCCGAACGAAACAGCGGCTGCCGCGAAGGGATCAGTTGTTATGGAGATGATCACGCCGCAAGAGAAGCTGGAGCTGGAGAAGAAGCTGGAAGCCCTGAAGGCGATGCGGCCGGTGTTGAGCAAGCGCATCGCCGAGGCTCGTGCCCTGGGGGATCTGCGTGAGAACGCCGATTATCACGCGGCCCGGGAGGACCAGGGCCTCAACGAAGCGGAGATCCGCCGGATCGAAAACCGCCTCAAATCCGTCAAGGTCGCCGATGGATCGCATGTGCCCGAGGACCTGGTCTTCATTGGCACGACGGTGCAGCTGCGCGACCTGGACGACGACAGCCTCGACGTCTACAAGCTCGTGGGTGAGGCCAGCGGGAACTTCGAGCTGGAGTACATCGAAGTCACCATGACCAGCCCGATGGGTCAGGCGCTGGTGAAGACGCGTGTGGGGGAGGTGGTCAAGGTGGACCTGCCCCGGGGGATCAAGCGTTTCGAAGTGGTGGCGATTCTCTGACTTCACCCGCACTTGGTGCCCGTTCGTCATCCATCCGGCGCGGGCCTAAAATCAGTGGTTGCTTGCTGCGATGTGCCCCTTCCGCGGGGTGGCTACTGCGGGGCGGAGCGACGCGACACGGCAGCACGGACCGGGGCGCTGCTCCGCTGGGCTGCAGCCCACCGTCCGGGGGGCGTTCAAAGCGATGGGGACCGGCCATGACTAGAAAGAGCCTGATCGCTGCTGGCTGGGTGGTGACGGCTTGGCTTTTGTCGGTGCCTGCCCTGGCCCAGGACGAGCTTGGTGACGGCACGCGTCTGGACGCCAGTCTGCAACAGGGTGCTGGTGGAAAGAACGCTCCCCAGCGGCCCACCGACTTTGCGGGGCGCAACGCCCTGATCACGGGCAATGTGCCGGGGCTGGGGTACTTTCACGAGGACGTGGGTTATGGCGCACCTGAAGAGTTCCGTGACGAATTGAGTGATGACGCCTTGTTCCGCTTCCGCGCGCGCAGCCTGCCGCCCTACGCGCCGGACCAACCTGGGGATTCCTACCTCGGCCAACCCGTCACCCGTGTCTATCGTTCCCAGGCTCCGACCGCTGCGGGCGAAGCCATGCAGGGGGGTTATCTGATCCGTGATCCGGAACGCGCGGGCCTGGTTGTGAGGCGGCCGCTCGTCACGGCCCCGACACCGATCGTCGTGCCTACCCCGGGCCTGACCGTTGCCCCCGGCGGGACGGGGTACGACGACGATCTTCTCTCGATCATGGGGGTGCTTCGCCTGCCCACCGGTCAACTCACGCAGCTCAGGGCTTCACCCCTGCTGGGTGTGCGGCAAACCCCGCTCGAGGGCGTCACGCCGGGCGCGGCTCCGAGTGGCTACCCCTCGCCAGCGGTCCCAACGCCCCCGGGTGCGGAGCCACAGGATCGCCGCTCTTTACCCGCAGAAAGCATCGGCGAAGAGATGCGGGTTAAGTCCGGACTCCTGGGGACGGAGCCTACTAGCCCAGCGCCGGCGGCAGCCCCCCTGATCCAACCGCCTCCAAGCAGCCTCCCTAGTCCGCTTGAAACCGAACCGGGTCGGGAGCCCGTGGATCAGGGAGCCCCTGAGACCTTGGCGCCCGGCCTGACCGCGGACCCGTACGCCCGGCTGCTCGAAGAGGTCCGGCAGCGGCGTGAATCGATCCTGGCGCCTGCCGGCCCCACCCCGGTGCCCCAGCCCGGCGCGGGCGGCGAGGCAGGTCGTTCCGAGGCCGCCGGTGGAGCGGGAACAATCCCCTTTGAAGAGTCCAGCCGTGGCTACACGACCGAGCAGTTGCTGCAGATGCTCGATTACGACCTGCCGCGGATCCGCACGTTGACCGGATCGGGCGATGCCTGGATCGACGATTTAGCGCAGCGCGCCCAAGAGGACCTGGAGGCTGGGCGGTACCTGAGCGCCGAGAGCAAGTATCTGCAGCTGATCCGTGTGATGCCTGACCGCCCGCTGGGCTTGGTGGGGCTTGTGCACTCGCAGATCGGGGCCGGGATGATCCTCTCGGCCTCGGTCAATCTCCGCCGCATGCTCGACCGCCACCCGGAGTTGATCGCTGCCAAGTACGAGCTGCAACTGCTGCCTGGTGAAGACCGGCTCGACCGGGTGCGTCAGGAGCTGGCGAACATGCTCAAGCACGGCAACGACCCGGCCCCGGCCTTGCTGCTGGCGTATATTGCCTATCAAACCGACGACCCAGGCGTGGCCCGGGCTGCGCTGGAGGTGGCGCGGTCTCGGGCACCGGAGGACCCGATGATCGAGCTGGTCAGCTCCATCTGGCTGGGCGAGGGAGCGGATGGGGTTTCCACCGATGACGCAGGCCGATCGCCCGGGGGTGAGGGGCCGCCGGCCACGAAGTGATCGAACCTGTCTCTGTGGCGGCGGGTTACGGGGCTGAACACTGCTGGGGGCACTGTTTGGCCGCACCGGGTTCGGGAGGCCTGGGGAGGTCCGGGAATT
>JAJUHR010000030.1 GCA_029267795.1 Planctomycetota bacterium | reverse complement strand
GGTACGGGTACTTCGACACGGGGGATTGGAAAAAAGCGATCGTGGAGCTTTACCCGGAGGATAAGATCGACTTGTTCTAAGGCGGCCGATGAAGGGTCGGCGTCATGCGAAAGGCGCCCGGAATACCCCAGCCCTGAGGCGCCAAGACGAGGGCTCGGCAAGTTTGGCGAGTTTTGCTCGGATAGGTGGTTTAGATGGCGATTCGGATTTATAAGCGAACCAGCGCAGGCCGGAGAAACGCTTCGGTCAACCTCTATACCGAGGTGACCAAGTGGAAGCCGGAAAAATCCTTACTGTTTCCCAAGCCGAAGAAGGCCGGCCGCAACCACCATGGCGTTATCACGTGCCAGTCGGTCGGCGGCGGCGCCAAGCAACGCTACCGGTTGGTCGATTTTCGCCGCAACCGCCTTGACCAGCCCGCCCGTGTCGTCGGCATCGAGTACGACCCGAACCGGACCTGCAACATCGCCCTGCTCCAATATGAAGACGGTCAAAAGAGCTACATCGTTGCCCCGGTGGGCCTAAAGGACGGCGACACCGTGCTGTCGAGCCTGAACCCGATCGAACCCAAGGTCGGCAACACCATGCCCCTGCGGGCGATCCCGGCTGGGCTTGAGGTCCACAACATCGAGCTGGTCCCGGGCAAAGGCGGGCAGCTGTGCCGGGCCGCCGGGTCGTACGCCAGGTTGACCAACAAGGAAGGCCAGTGGGCGACGCTGGTGTTCCCATCGGGGGAGATCCGCCAAGTGCTGATCGACTGCCGGGCTACGATCGGCCAAGTCGGCAACCTGGACCATCAAAACGTTCGGGTCGGCAAGGCCGGCCGTGCCCGCCACATGGGGATCCGCCCCCATACCCGCGGGATCGCGCGGAACCACAACGACCACCCGCTCGGCGGTGGCTCCGGACGCAGCAAGGGCAACCGTTCTCCTTGCTCGCCCACCGGCGTGCTGGCTAAGGGCGGCAAGACCCGCAAACGCAACAAAGCATCCAACAAGCGGATCATTCGGCGACGGTTCAGCGTCCGTTATGGGCAGTTGACGTTGTAACGATCACCACGGTCAGAACCGTGCCTGAGCCATAGGGCCAGGAGTCGTAGGTTGGAAACAGAAGGGGATAGGTGAGGTTTTAAGATGTCGCGTTCGCTGAAGAAGGGGCCGTACGTCAACGAGAAGCTCTTCCGCAAGGTCGAGAAGTTGACGCAGATGAACCGGCGTGAGCCGATCAAGACCTGGGCTCGGGCATGCACGATCGTGCCCGAGTTCGTCGGTCACACGTTCCTGGTCCACAACGGCAAAATCTTCCACAACGTGTTCGTCACCGAGGACATGGTCGGGCATAAGCTCGGCGAGTTCAGCCCCACGCGGACGTTCCGCGGGCATACCACCGGCACCAAGGCCCAGCGAGCCTCGGGCACGATCTAAAGCGTAGGCAGCGAAACGTAGAGCAATCAGGCGGCAGGACCGGAATCATGGCTTACAGGAGCACCCATTACGGCGCCAGGATCAGCCCGACCAAGGTGCGCCTGATCGCCGACGTAATCCGAGGCAAGAAGGCGGACGATGCCTTGGCGATCCTCCAGTTCAGCAAGCAGCGCGGGGCGGTGTTCCTCCGCCAGGCGCTGGTCTCAGCGATCGCCAACGCCGACCAGGCTGAAGCCGACGTCCGTCGCTTGGTGGTGACCGATGCGAGGGTGGACTCCGGCCCAACCCTCAAGCGCTGGCAGCCCAAGGACCGCGGGCGCAGCCACCCGATCTTGAAACGCACCAGCCACATCACCGTGGCGGTGGACCAGAGGTGATCGACCAGCCTCCGGGGCCGCGAATCAGGCAACCCCCCGAGGCGCAGAGGTCAGTGACTATGGGACAGAAAGTACATCCGTTTGGCTTCCGCGTCGGGATCACCGAGGTCCACAAGAGCCGTTGGTACGCGCCCAAGGCCCTGTACGGCGAGCTGTTGATCGAAGACCAGATGATCCGGGACCACATCGACAGGCGGTTGAACCGTCGGCCGCCGTTTGCCGCGGTCTCGGACATCCACATCGAACGCACCCGGGAAGAGCTCAAGATCGTCATCAAGACCGCGCGGCCGGGGCTGGTCATCGGCCCCAAGGGCGCGGAGATCGACCGCCTGACCAGCGACCTGCAGGACCTGACCGGTCGCAAGGTCTCCATCAGCTGCGTCGAGATCGCCAACCCCGACCTGGACGCACAGTTGGTCGCCGAGAGCATCGCCGAACAACTGGCCAAGCGGGCCGGCTTCCGCCGCGTCATGAAGATGAAAGCCGACGCCGCAATGGCCGCCGGCGCCAAGGGGGTCAAGATCCAACTCTCCGGCCGGCTTGGCGGGCACGAGATGAGCCGCAGCGAAGACATCCGCGCTGGCGCGATCCCGCTACAGACCCTGCAGGCCAACGTGGACTACGGCTTTGCCCAGAGCTATACGACCTACGGCGTGATCGGCGTCAAGGTCTGGATTTACAAGGGATTCTATAACCAGGTGACCGAGGGCGACGTGGAATCCAAGGCAGCCGGTGCCAGGCCCAGGGCTCGCGGCCGCCGGTGATCGCGACGCCGCCGTGGACGAGGTAGACAGTTATGCCCGCTGCAGCGCGGGCCGTAGCGTGAATGAGGCGTAACTTATGGCGCTGATGCCCAAAAGGGTTAAGTTCCGCAAGCAACAGCGGGGGAAGATGCGCGGCGTGGCCACCCGTGGCAATTACGTGGCGTTCGGAGATTACGGCTTGCAGTGCCTCGATTTGGGCTGGCTCAGCGCCAAGCAGATCGAAGCCGGCCGCGTCGCCGCGACGCACTTCCTGCAGCGTGAAGGCAAGATTTACGTGCGGGTCTTCCCGGATAAGCCCTACACCAAGAAGCCGTTGGAAACCCGCATGGGCAAGGGCAAGGCCGAGCCGGAGTATTGGGTCGCCCGTGTCAAGCCCGGCACCGTGTTGTTTGAGATCGCCGGGGTGCCCAGCTCGGTGGCCAAGCAGGCGCTCATCCGCGTCGCCCACAAGATGCCGTTCAAATGCCGGTTCATCGAGCGCCGCCACGCATGATCGTACAGGACCCGGTGAAGAGTCGAGGCGAGACCGATTCGTTTGTTTGGACGATTGGGACATGAAGGCCAAGGAAGTACACAAAATGAGCCCGGAGGAGCTGCGGGTCGAGGAACAGCGCCTGCGCCGCCAGCTCTACGACCTGCGGTGCCAGGCCGTCACCGAAAAGCTCGAAAACCCCCGGCAGCTGCGGAACATCCGCCGCGACATCGCCCGGGTCCTGACCGAGCAGCGGACCCGCAAGGGTTAGGAGAGTAGTTCGCCGTGAACCCGACCACCGCCCAGCCCGCCCCCGCACCAGATCAGCGTCGATCCCTCATCGGCACGAAGGTCGGCGTGGTAACCAGCGACAGGCGTGACAAAACCCGCACCGTCACCGTGGCGTACCAGACTCGCCACCCCAAGTACGGCAAATACTTGAAGCGGTGGACGCGGTACCACGTGCACGACCCGCAGAACCTCAGCAAGATGGGGGACCGCGTAGAAATCGCCAATTGCCGCCCGATCAGCAAGACCAAGAGCTGGCGGCTGGTTCGGGTCTTGGAGTCGGCAGTGGCCGGTGAAGCGGAGCCCGTGGCAACCCCATAATCCCAAAGACGCCCCGACGCGGTGTCTGTATGTGTCCCTAGGATCGATCCATGATTCAGAACGAAGCCAGAGTGGATGTGGCGGACAACACCGGCGCCAAGGTGGCCGCGATCATCCACGTTTTCGGCGGGTCGACGGCCAAGGGCCGGTTCTCTCGCCGGTATGCCACCGTGGGTGACCGCGTCGTCTGCTCCATCAAAAAGGCTCTGCCCGGCGGAGACGTCAAGCCCGGCACAGTGGCCAAAGGCGTGGTGGTGCGCACCAGCTACCCCGTGCGACGGGACGACGGCAGCTACGTCCGGTTCGACCGCAACGCCATCGTGTTGATCGACGACGAAGGCAACCCCCGAGGCACGCGCATCTTCGGCGCCGTCGCCCGCGAGCTACGCGACTTGAACTACATGAAAATCGTTTCGTTGGCGTCCGAGGTGGTCTGAACCAGCGGCCAACCCGCAGCCCAACAAGCAAGGCACTAGCAGACATGGCTCAGCACGTTCGATCTGGAGATCTGGTGGTCGTCACCTCGGGCAAGGCCCGGGGCAGGCAGGGTAAGGTTCTACGTGTCATCCCGGACCAGCAGCGGGTGATCGTCCAAGGCGTCAACGTTCGCAAGAGAACCGTCCGGCCCAGCCAAAACAACCCACGCGGCGGGGTGATCGAAAAAGAGATGCCCATCCACATCTCCAACGTCTCACCGGTGTCGGGCGGTAAGCCGACCCGGGTTCGCTTTGAAACCCGGCCCGACGGCTCCAAGGTCCGGATCGCCGTCCGCACGGGCGAACAACTCGGAGAGCCGCTGCGAAAACCCCGTAAGTGAGGGTCGAGTCTTGGCCGGCTAGGTGGCATACACTACAGCCGGTCGCGTGGAGCAGTTGATAGGATCAGTGGGTCATGGCCAAGAAGGCACCGAAATCCGAACCCAAGACCGAGGCAGCGGGAGCGCCCAAGGTGGTGCCCGCCGTTGCTGCCCCCGCCCCGCGCATGAAGGAAAAGTACGCCGGCCCGGTCTCGGATCAGCTGCGTAAGCAGTTCGGCCTGACCAACCCCATGGCCCTGCCGCGACTGGACAAGATCGTGATCAACGTGGGTATGGGCAAGCAATTGGAGGGGGCCAAGCTCAACACCACCGCGAAGGAACAGGTCCTGTCCGACTTGGCAACGATCAGTGGCCAAAAGCCGGTCGTCAAGAAGTCCAAAAAATCCGTGTCGAACTTCAAGCTGCGGGCTGGCTGCGAGATCGGAGCCATGGTCACCCTCCGTGGCAATCGCATGTGGGAATTCTTCGACAGGCTGGTGAGCTTGGCGATCCCCCGCATCAAGGACTTCCGCGGTTTGAACCCCGACAGTTTCGATGGCCAGGGAAATTATTCCTTCGGCGTCGAGGAGCAGGGGATCTTCCCGGAGGTGGACATGGCCAAAGCCAACTACACCCACGGGATGAACATCACGTTCGTGTTCCGCAACAGCACGGACGAAAAATCCAGAGCGATGCTCGCGGAGCTGGGGGTTCCGTTCGCCCGCCCGGAGGACCGCCGGAGGTGAGAGGGATTCAAGCAGCGCTACCCAGACCCGGCTTCGGCCAGTGGGTTCGCAGGGTGTTTGAGAGGTAGAGTTCATGGCGTGTAAATCGACGATCGAACGCAACAACCGGATCAAGAAGACGGTGGCCAAGTACGCCGAGTTGCGCCGCCAGCTCAAGGCCAAGGGCGACTACGCGGCACTGGCCCGGCTGCCGCGAAATGCCAGCCCGACGCGGGTCCGCAGCCTGTGCGCCTTGACCGGTCGCAGCCGCGGGGTCTACCGCAAGTTCAAGATCTCGCGGATCATGCTGCGTGAGCTGGCATTGCAGGGTAAGATTCCGGGCATGCGAAAGTCGTCCTGGTGACGCAGATCGCTCTGCCATCAAGACCGGTTCGAGGGCCGATCACGGCTTAGAGAGTCAAGAGCTCATTCTGAGCCGGGGTCGCTATGATGGGAGCCGTCCGCGCGGTACAGAGCTGGTTGGGTTGGGTTAGTTGGATGATTACGGTTGGGGCGAGCGGTCTTGGTGATTCCCTGACTTGCAGTCTTGGAGATTGGATCGATGGGTTTGAACGACCCTATTGCAGACATGCTGACCCGCGTCCGCAACGCGGTGCGTAACCGGTCGGAGCGGGTGGACGTGCGCAACAGCAAAATCTGTCAGGGCATCGCGCGGGTGCTCAAAGAGGAAGGGTACATCGCCGACTTTGTCGTGATCGACGATGGCAAGCAGGGGATCCTTCGGATCGATCTGCGTTACGGGCCGCACGGGGAACAGCTGATCCGCCAGCTGCGCCGCGACAGCAAGCCCGGTCGCCGCCTGTACCGCAAGGTCGCCGAACTCCCCCGGCCGCTCGGTGGCCTCGGCATCACGATCGTCAGCACGCCCAAGGGGGTGCTCAGCGACCGCCAGGCCCGGCAACAGAACGTCGGCGGCGAACTGCTCTGCACCGTGGAGTAAACCGGGGAGGATGAAAGCACCGTGGGGCGGCGATCCGTCAAGGCACCGCCCGATACGTTCGAAGCGAGATTGGTTTCTCAAAATGTCACGCATCGGTAAACAACCTGTGCCCCTGCCGGCTAACGTGAACGTCGCTGTGAGCGGTCGGCAGGTGACCGTCGAGAGCGGCCCCAAAAAGCTGACCTTCAGCCACCGCCCGGAGGTCTCCGTCCGTGTGGACGACAAAGCCAAGGCCGTCCTCGTCGAACGCCGCAGCGACGACCGGCTCGCCAAGGCCTTGCACGGCCTGACGCGGGCCCTGATCGCCAACATGGTCACGGGCGTGACCACCGGCTTCTCGAAGGAACTGGAGGTCAACGGCGTAGGCTGGGCAGCCAAGATCCAGGGCCAGAACGTCGTGCTCAACGTGGGGTATGCCGACCCCAGGCAGGTCGCCATCCCGGCGGGCATCAAGGTGGAGGTGCAGCAGAACCGGATCAAGATCAGCGGCCCGGACAAGCAAGCGGTGGGGCAGCTCGCCGCCCAGATCCGGGCGCAGCGCCCCCCTGAGCCCTACAACGGCAAGGGCATCAAGTACGTCGACGAACGGATCGTCCGCAAGGCGGGTAAGGCCTTCGCCGGCAAGACCGCCTGATCGGACGCACGCGGACGCCTTGACGCAGGAACAGTCGAGGTTGGCCGCCATCGAGTGATCGAGTCATGCAAGGAACGTGGATCAAAAACCTCCGTCGTAACCGCCGCAAAGCCGGCATCCGCAAGCGCCTCTTCGGCACGACCGAGCGCCCCCGGCTGACGGTCTACCGCAGCTTGAAGCACATTTACGCCCAGATCGTCGACGACTTGGCGGGCCGGACGCTCGTCGGCACCGACTCGGTCCAGTTGAAGCTGCCCAAGGGCGGCGGCAACAAAGCGGCAGCGGCCGAGGTGGGCAAGGCACTGGCCCAGAAGGCCAAAGCTGCCGGCATCGAGAAGGTGGCGTTCGACCGCAACGGGTTCAAGTACCACGGGCGCGTCAAAGCCCTCGCCGACGCCGCCCGCGAGGCCGGTCTGCAATTTTAAAAGGGGTTAGCTAGCGTCGGCCGTCGGTGGTGGAAAGACAGCCCAACCCGGCCGGGCCGGCCTGACAGGAACACGACATGGCGGAATTGCTCGAAGAAAGATCGAACCTCGACACCACAACGGTCGGCATCTACCGCACCGCCGCGGTCGTTAAAGGCGGACGGCGATTCAGCTTTTCAGCCCTGGTCGTCATCGGCGACCGCCGCGGCAACGTGGGCATCGGGTACGCTAAGGCCCCCGGTGTCCCCGCCGCGATCGAAAAAGCCCAGAAAGCCGCCCGCAAGAACATGTTCCAGGTTCCGTTGCAGGAGAGCACCATCCCCCACGCCGTCATGGGCAAGTTTGGGGCTTCGTCGGTTAAGCTCATCCCCGCAGCCCCAGGCACAGGCGTCATCGCGGGTGGCACCGTTCGCGCGGTATTGGAACTGGCCGGTATCCGAGACTGCCTCACCAAGGCGTACGGCTCGACCAACCAGAAGAACCTCTGTAAAGCCGCCTTGAATGGTCTGCAGCAGCTTCGTCGCAAGGAAACGGTCGTCGCTCTGCGTGGCGTGGACATCCCCACGACGGTCGTGGAGGAGGTGCTTGAAGTCGGCCGCCGGTACATGCCTAAGCCTTCCGATGCGCCCCGCACCAAGGGGCCCGAGAACCTGGTGGGCAAGCGCAAGCCACGTGGCCGCGGGCGAGGCGAGGGGGGGCCGGAACGACGGGGCCGGCCTCGCAGAGCCGCCGCCCTTGAAGCAGCGGGAGAAGCCGGCGCGGAAGAAGCCACCGGTGGAGCCGCCCAGCAACAAGCCATGGAGCCCGGCACCGAGGCCAAAGGGGAAGCGCAGGCTTGACCTGACCGCACCTGTCTCCCCGCCCCGGTTCGCGATAGATCAGAAGCCTTGGAGCGAGTCCTGCCATGATGATCCATGAAGTTACAGCCAAGGTCGGCGGACACAAAAAACAACGCCGCGTCGGCCGCGGGCCCAGCTCAGGCCGGGGCAAGACCTGCGGTCGCGGCCACAAGGGGGCGGGTTCGCGTTCGGGTTGGAGCGGCTCGATCCGCGCCAGCCGCGAAGGCGGTCAGACCCCGTTCTTCCGCCGCATCCCCAAGCGTGGGTTCAGCAACGCCAAGTTCCGCCGCCAGTTCGCCTTAGTGAACGTCAAGGCTCTGGAGGCCCGCTTTCCAAACGGCGCCGAAATCAACGCGGAAACGTTGGCAGCCGCCGGCTTGGTCCGCGACAAGGACTTGGCTGTGAAGCTCCTCGGCGAGGGAGAGGTGACCAAAAAGTTCAGCGTGGCCGTCGCCGCGGCCAGCAAGTCCGCGATGGACAAGATCATCAAAGCCGGCGGATCGGTCTCCGTCGTCGGCTAAGCACCGCCTCGGGCCCGCAGCGCCGTCGAGGCTGCTCCACACAGCCCAGGCCACGCCCTGACCCCTATCTCACCGATGCTGCAAGCCTTCCTGAACATCTGGAGAGTCAAGGAACTTCGCAACAAGCTCCTGTTCACCCTCGGGATGCTGGCGATCTACCGCATCGGGTACTACATCCCCTTGCCCGCGGTGGACCAGTCCGCCTTACGGGAGTGGGCCGAAAAGGCCTCGGGCAGCGCCGCCGGCAACCTGATCGCTTACATCGGAATCTTCACCGGCGGAGCCTTGGGGCACTCGACAATCTTCGGCTTGGGTGTGATGCCTTACATCTCTGCGTCGATCATCTTCCAGCTGCTGGCCACCACGCTGCCGAGCCTCCGGGAGTTGCAAAAAGAAGGTCCCGCTGGACGGCAGAAAATCCAAGAATACACCCGGTACTCCACCGTGGCCCTGTGCTTGGTCCAATCCGCGTTCTGGCTCCAATACTTGCAACGGGCCAACCTGGTCTATCCCGAGTATCAGTCCGGCTTTATGTTCTGGGCCTGCGGACTGGTCGGCCTGACCGCCGGGTCGGTTTTCTTGATGTGGCTCGGTGAGCAAATCGATAAGTACGGCATAGGCAACGGGATGTCGCTGATCATCACCGCCGGCATCGTTACCCGCATGCCCGAGGCGATCCACTTGATCTCTCAGGGGTTTTCCGTCACCGGCTCCGAGGACAGGCCTTACCACCTCGACACGGTGATCTTTCTGATCACCGCCTTCGTGGTAGTCGTCGCCGGGGCCATCGTGATCACGCAGGGTCAGCGGCGCATCCCCATCCAGCAGGCCAAGCACACCCGAGGCCGACGGGTCTACGGCGGTCAGCGCAGCTACCTGCCCCTGCGGGTCAACCATGGCGGTGTGATGCCGATCATCTTCGCCAGCTCCTTGATGATCTTCCCCTCCATGGTTGTGGGCTACTTCCGCAGCGTGTTCCCGGGCTCGGGGTTCATTGGGTTTCTCGATCGAAACCTTCAGATGGAAGGCTATCTCTACTTGGTCTTTTATGTGGGGTTGATTTACTTTTTTGCCTATTTCTGGACTACCGTGCAGTTCCAGCCGGATGAGATGGCCACCCAGCTGCGCGATCATGGGAGCTTCATCCCCGGCTTGCGTCCCGGCCCGCGCACCGCCGAGTACCTGGAAACCGTCATGGAGCGGATCACCTACGTTGGCGCGGGGTTCCTGGCCGTCATCGCCGTGATCCCGACCGTGGTGGCCAGCCTGTTCAACGTGCCCTTTTTTGTCTCGAACTTCCTGGGAGGAACGGGGCTGTTGATCGTGGTCAGCGTGATGCTCGACCTGATCCAGCGGATCGAGGCGAACCTGCTGATGCGCAATTACCCCGGGTTCCTCGGAGCAGGCGGGGGCTCCAGCCGTGGGCCACGGATACGCAGTGGGCGTTAAAAACACCACTTACAGCCTTCGGTGGGCAATCTGCATGGCAAAAACCGCTCGGTGATCCGGGAGTTCCGAGGGGATCCGGGGGATAGGAAGGGGAGGCTGCCTGGGACAGACCGCCAAGGGCATCGGCGGCGTCAAAGCGGCCTCGCCACAGGAAAGGTTAATCGCACGATGCGTAGAAGCAAAGTGGATTGACCGTGCCTACGATTATCGGATCATCCGCTCCCAAACGGGTGGCGGCACGCCGCTGTGCCGGATTTGAACGGCGGCTTTCAGTGGCCGCTTGGCAGAACGGCGAGGCTAAGGTAGTATTTGGGATTCGGCTCTGACGCCGGTTATGGCGGTTGTCAGGGCGGGTGTTTGTGGATGGCGATCAGCCTGAAGTCGAAGGAAGAAATCGAGAAGATGCGCGCCGCGGGGCGTGTGGTCCACAGGGTTCTGCAGCGCTGTCGGGAGATCTGTCGGCCCGGCGTCACAACCCGGGAGATCGACGAAGAGGCTTCGCGGGTCATCGCCGCAGCGGGCGCCATAGGGCTGTTCAAGAACTACCCCACGTACAGGCCGGGAGAGGGCTTCCCGTCGACCTTGTGCCTCAGTGTCAACGAGGTCGTCGTCCACGGGATCGCCAGCGAACGGCGGATCGAGGAAGGCGACATCGTGGGGATCGACTGCGGCGTGCAGGTGGACGGCTGGTGCAGTGACTCGGCCATTACCGTGATGGTCGGCGAAGTCAGGCCCGAGGTCCGCAAGCTCTGTGAGGTCACGGAACACGTGCTCCGGATCGCGATCGAGAATATCAGGCCCGGTCGCAAGTGGAGCCAGGTCGCCCGGCTGATGCAGCGCTACGCCGAGCATGCCGGGCTCAGCGTCGTGCGGGACTTCGTCGGGCACGGCATCGGCAGGCAGATGCACGAGGAGCCCAAGGTGCCCAACTACGTCAGCCGCGAACTCCTCCGCCACGACATCGAACTGCGCGAAGGCGTCGTGTTGGCGATCGAGCCGATGTGCAACCTCGGCTCCCGCGAGGTGATAACGATGCCCGACGGCTGGACCGTGCTCACCGTGGACGGCCAACCCTCGGCGCACTACGAACATACGGTCGCGGTCACGGCCCGCGGTGCCGACGTGCTGACCGACGGCCGGTGATCGATCGAATGGATGATGAGCCGGCCGGCCGCCCGTGTGGCGGAGGTCGGCCAAGTGAGATTGGCCGGGATCGAGACCGAACGCGAATTATGCCTAAAGAGGAAAAAATCCAGGTCGAAGGCGAGGTGATCGACGCCCTGCCGAACGCGATGTTCCGCGTCCGGCTGGACAACAACCACGAGATCTGCGCCCACATCTCCGGCAAGATGCGGATGCACTACATCCGTATCCTCCCCGGAGACCGGGTCACCGTGGACATCAGCCCCTACGACCTGACCAAGGGACGGATCACCTACCGGCACTAGCCGTCTGGGGATACCGCAGGGCGCCTCGGTCGGCATGCTGGATGTCGGCGTCAGGCGAACCGAGCGGATGGAACGAGGTGAGTCATGAAGGTGCGCAGCAGCGTGCGACGAATCTGTGAACACTGCAAGATCATCCGCCGCAAAGGCGTGGTGCGCGTGATCTGCACGAACCCCAAGCACAAACAGCGCCAGGGGTGATCCCTACCCCTGGCGCTTTATCCGAGGCCAGCGGCTCTG
>JAJUHR010000300.1 GCA_029267795.1 Planctomycetota bacterium | reverse complement strand
GCAAGATCACCCCCGCGTCCGGCGCCAGCACCACATCGTGCCGGCTGATCCGGCCCCCATCCCGCGGCACCCGCATCGATCGCACCTCGAACCGGATGCCTCGAAACAAGCACTCGGAACCCGCCAGGTGAGTTGGCACAGGCCGCGGCTCTATCTTCTTCATGGCTCACCCCGGACCCGATACGTCACGGCAGACCGTCCAGCCCCCGCCAACGGCCCCGACCCGTGCGCCGCACACCCTCATCCGCCGCCTCATCTCCAATCCCACACCAGATTCAGGAAATAGGTCGTGTCCAGCCGCTCGATGTCTTCCTGAGGCAAAGCGTCGTACTGATTCCTCATCCCGATCCGCAGCATCCAAGTCTCCTCCGAGTTTAGCGGCACCTCCAAGGCGTTCTCCAGCACCCCGCGCCAGTCGTCCACGTCATCCACGGGCACGTACACCGTCAGGTTGTCCGTGAAACGCAACCACTCCGTTAATCGCTTCAAGTAATCCCACCCCAGCTCAGCCAGCGCCGAGTTTTCCTCGTCCCCGCTTGTAAAGCTCTCGTGCACGAAACCGCCACCGGCACGCACCTTGTACTCGTGCTCCATCTCCTTGATCACAAAATAGCCCAGACCGCCCGACACCGTCGCCCGCAAGTCCAGGCTCTCGAACTTGTCGTTCTCCAGCTCCAACCGCCCGAACGTAAACAGCCGCTCGTTCAGGTCCACTTCCAGGTTCAACCCGCCGAACACCTCGCGCACCGTATCCACGCCGTTCTCGCGGGATCCCCGCCCCTCGGAGTAGATCGTCAGCCGATCCTTGGGCGCTACCCGCTTGACCTCCGCCCGACCCCGAGCCGACACCCGCTCCGTGTTCCCCGTCGCGCCGTCGACCCCCATTTCCAAGCGGATCGACCACTGCGCCATCGCCGCCTTCGCCGCCACCAGCTCCGGGCTGTCCTCCCCCAACCCCCACACCGCCTTGACCAAACTCAGGTCCACTCTCCGCGGCATGATCATCTCGCCCTGAACCGCCTGCCCGATGTCCGGCTCGTACCGCATCCTCGCCACCGGCCGGTCCCCGGTCGTCAACTCCACGTACATCAGCTCTTCGGTGGTGATCCCCTGGACCTTGCCTACATCGATCGTCAGCTCCCCAGCGAAGTCGGTCTGCACCCTCAGCAGCCCACCCTCGATCCGGAGCACCTTCCCCACCAGCTTGCTCCCATCCTTAAGAACCACCTCATCCGCACACGCTGGCCCAGGGCCCCCCAGCGTGGCCCACACCGCCGCAAGCCACCCGATCACCGTCGCCGCGATCCAACCCCCACCAACCTTGCCCGCCCTCACTACTCGCGTCCCTCCCACCCCCCAACGCCCCTGACTTATGCCCATGGCCCCAAACCTCCTTGTATGGACCCTGGCGGATCAGCCAGCGACAGGCCCTCAAGCTCTAGCCGCCGGCACACTGCCCCGACCGTTCACCTTCGCGGTCCAACCAACCATGGTCGCGACAACGAAGACCATACCGCTACGACCGATGCGACACGACGATCCCCTGACAGCTTGTAGGAAGTGCGTCAGCGAAAATTGTACCCGGACCCGTCCAGATGGAACCGCCGCCTTTCCAGTCCGCAGAGCATCCATGGATTATCCGACGGGTCGGAACCTCGGCTGACCACGCTCATTTCGCCTCCGCTCGCTGCCGCAGCATGCGGTTCATGAACTTCACCACCACGAACATCGTCAAGGCCACGATGACGAAGTCGATGCAGGTGTTGATGAACAGCCCGTAGCGGATCGACACGCCCTCGGTCAGCTGGTTCGTGTTCAAGTCCAACCCCGCCTCCTTCAGCACAAACTCCAGGTTCTTGAAATCCACACCACCCAGGGCCATACCCAGCGGCGGCATCAGCACGTCGTTCACCAGCGAGCTGACGATCTTGTTGAACGCCGCCCCCAGGATGATCCCGACCGCCATGTCCACCGCGTTGCCCTTCAGGGCGAATTCCTTGAATTCCTGCAGTAATCCCATAGGGTTGTACTCCTTAAAATCGCCGACCGACCCGACCGATCCTGCGGCTTTTTCTTCGCCTCGAACCATTATGACCTTGGTGCAGAAAGCAGACCAGCGCTTTCGTATGGGATCGAGTCATAATCCAAACTTTACCTTGAGCTTATTGAGAGCCGATTCTCGGCGAGATGGCCGGTTCCCCCGCGTTCGTTGGGCTTTCAGAGGTCGCATCGCAGATTGGGGTGTCCCAGCATCTCCCAACCCTAACCCTTGTTTTAGCGTAAAGTTAATAGCACGGGGGTGACGACGGCACGGATTTGTCTGCTCCCGTGTTCCAATGGGGTTGCGATGCCTCTGCTCATCGATTGCTACAACGTGTTGCACGCGGACATGCCCCCCATCCTCGCGGGGCTGGACGAAGCCGGGTTGTGCGTGGCCTTGTCTCGCAGCCCCTGGGCCCGCGGACGGACCACCATCGTCTGCGACGGCAAGGTCAAGCCCCACAGCCCCGCCGAGTCCCCCGTGCAGGGGGTCGAACTGATCTACTCTGGCCCCGATCGGTCCGCTGACGATGTGATTATGGACATGATCGACGCGGACACCGCCCCCCGACGCTTGGTCGTGGTCAGCAACGATCACCAGATTCAAAAAGCCGCCCGGCGCCGCCGCTGCAAGGTGCTTCCCGTGGAAGAATTCATCTCCCGGCTCGCCGCTGCGCAGGAGCAGCAAGTCGCCACCGGGCGCAGTCGGGCACGCGGAGGAGCCCCCAAACCCAGTGGCAAACGCTCCGGCCCCCTGGGCCCCAACGAAGTGGCGTTCTGGTTGAAGCAGTTCGGCTTCACCCCCGGCGAGACCCCGCGCAGCCCAAGCGATCAGGACAAGCTTAAGCCCAGGTGACGCTGCGGGTTCCAGCCCTCACCGGTCATTTTGTGCGCCGGCATGTTCCACATAGAACACCTTTGCTCGCCGCCGCATCGCCCACTACAACATGGGGCATGAACCGTAATCCCGCCCACGCACGCCAGCCCCGCCTGCTTACTGGCGACACGCCCACCGGCCGACTCCATCTGGGCCACTACGTCGGCTCGATCGAGAACCGCCTGGCCCTGCAGAACACGCACGAGTGCTTATTCATCGTCGCCAACACACACGCGCTG
>JAJUHR010000281.1 GCA_029267795.1 Planctomycetota bacterium | reverse complement strand
GATGTTCCGGCTGCACGCTGGAGAGCCCGTGCCGGCGGATCTGGACGACGTGGATGGGATCGTGAGCATGGGCGGTCCGATGAACGTCGATGAGGTTTCGCAGCACCCGTGGTTGGCTGCGGAGATGGAATATTTTAAGAGTGCTCATGAGGCTGGGGTGCCGATCGTAGGTGTGTGCCTGGGGGCGCAGCTGATCGTGGCGGCCTTGGGCGGGCAGGTGGGGGCGATGTCGGCTCCGGAAGTGGGGTGGGGCCCGGTGAAGCTGGTATTCCCGGGGACGGTGGACCCGTTGTTTGCTGGGATCGGGTGGGACACGGTGCAGTTCCACCTGCATGGGCAGGAGGTCAAGGCGCTACCGGCGGGCGGGGTGACGCTGGCGTCGACCAAGGCGTGCAAGAACCAGGCGTTCCGCGTGGGGCAGAGGACGTACGGTTTTCAATATCACTTCGAATGGGACCGGGAAGACCTAGCGGTGGCGGCGCAGGACGGGCTGGTGGCCAAGGCGGGGGTGAGCGCGGGCCAGATCATGCAGCAGGCGGCCACGTATTACGAGGCGTACCGGCGGTTGGGGGACCGGCTGTGCCGATCGATCGCGATGCTTTTGTTTCCGATCGACAAGCGGTAGGGGGTTCGTGGCGATGAGAGGTGCGGGTTCGACGCTGACCGTCGCGGTGCCGGGGGGTTTCGATTTGGCGCGGGCGGTGTGCAGCTACGGGTACTTTTTGCTGGCGCCGAACCGTTGGGAGCCGAGGGCTCGGGCGCTTTACCGGCCGCTGCAGGGCGAGGGGGAGCGATTGATCGGCGTGGTGGTGGATCAGCCGGGTGGAGGCGGGGAGTTGCGGGTGCGGTGCGGGGTTCGGGTGAGCCGGGCCGAGGCCGAGGCGCTGCGCGGGCAGGTGCGGCGGATGTTGCGGCTGGATGAGGATTTTTCGGCGTGGCGGCGGCTCCACCCGCAGGCGCGTCAGGCTGGGTTCGATCGGCTATTTCGCTCGCCGACGGTGTTCGAAGACATCGTCAAGACCATCACGGGGTGCAACGTATCCTGGCCGAACACCATGCGGATGAACGCGCTGCTGTGCGAGCACGTGGGGGGCAGTGGCTTTCCCACCCCGGGGCAACTGGCGGCGGTGAGGCCCGACGCGCTCAAGCGGCGGTGCAAGGTCGGGTACCGGGCTCAGCGCATCGTGGGGCTGGCGCGGCGTGTGGCGGCTGGGGAGTTAGACCTGGGCTGGTTCGAGGACCCGCGTCGCACCACGGAGGAGCTGGAAGGCCGGCTCTTGGAGATCCACGGGATCGGCCCGTATGCCGCGGCGAACATCTGCCAGTTGCTGGGGCGGTACGACCGCCTGGCGATCGACAGCGAGACGTACCGACATTTCCGCCAGCAGCACGGGCTGGTGGAGGGAAAGGCGGGTCGGATCGCGGACCGGCGGATCGAGGCGCACTTTGCACGGTTTGCGCCGTACCAATTCCTGGCGTACTGGTTCGAGCTTTGGCAGGGGTATCAGGTCCGGTTCGGTGAGGCCCACCAGTGGGAGGCCGCGACGGACGGGCCGAAGTTTACCGCGAATCATCTTAAAGGTAGTGGGCTCAAGGGTGCTGTGGAGGATGCTGGCAGGGCGTCGCTGCGCTCTGGGGCAGCCGCGCCCATGCGGGCAGACGCCACGTCCCTGAAGCGGGCTCGGTAAAATGGGGTCCACTCGGCGCGATTCTGTCCCGGGGCCCCGGAGGTTGGGGAAGAGGCGAGGGTTGTTTGGGGCCGGTGGGGCCTTAAGGCTCGCGCAGGCTGGCGGGGGCTTGCTCGACTACGGCGTAGTCGTATTCGTCGAGCCAGTATCCGTCTGCTACCTCGTGGGGCTCAGCGGGGGTGCGCTGGTCTTCTTCCTTTCGGCGCCAGCGGATGGCGAAGTAGCCCAATCGGTGGCGGCCTTCGGGGAGTTTCTGGTGCGCAACCCAGCAGCCGGGCTCGGTCTGCTGCATGCTCACGCCTGGCACGGTCCAGTGGTTGAAGTCCCCGGCCAGGTGCACCTCGTCGGCTTCGGGGCAGCTGATCCGGAGCACCACGTCGTTGCGTTTCTGCTCGGTTACCATCGTACACCTCCGAACCCGACATGGGCCGCTCTTCCATACGTTCTCTTATGGAGTGCGGGGCGCTCTCCCTGCGGCGCTCAGGGGCGCAGCTCCCGTCGGTTTACGAGGCGTATCGAGGACAATTAAAGGATATCAGAATCTTTTAATTAGGTCAATACTTATTATTGTGGGTCCGGTAACCCATGATATAGTGCGGATGGTCGTAAGAAAAGAGGAGGTGCCCCATGGGCGAAGCGAAATTGGTTAGGGCGCTGAACGAGGATCTGGCTGCGGAGTGGGGGACGGTGATCCGTTACACGTACCAGGCGGGGAAGTGTTCGGGGCCTGTGGGGGAGCACCTTCGTGCGTTTTTCGGCAAAGAAACCCGAGAGGAGCTGGGGCACGCGGCCTTTTTAACGGACGTGATCGTGGATTTGGGCGGTGAACCGGGAGTGGTCCCGGAGTCGTTCGACAAGCCCACGGGGCTGCGTGAGATGCTGGAGCTGGACTTGCGGCTGGAGTTGGCGGCGGCGGAAAGGTACCTACAGCACGCTCAGCTGGCGGCGGAGCTCAACGAGGTGGAGCTGCAGGTGAAGCTGGAGGCGATGGCGGCGGACGAAGCGGGCCACGCCCGGGAGCTGCGGCGGTTGCTGAGGGGGCTATGAGGTGGCTCTGCGGGCTGTGGGGGGAGGGGGCGGTCCTCGGCCCAGGCCGGAGGTGGTAGGAGGCGGGTCTGGCTGCGGGGCCTGGGTGGGAGGGGGTGTGTGTGGAAAAGATGTCTTGTTTTGAACTTGGTCTGCTAGCCGACAATAATGAGTGTACTTTCGTTTTGCGGACGGGCGTTGCGTCGCAGGTGAGCTGAAAGTGAGGTTCCCGCGATGGACGCGCGTTGCCCGCCGGAGCCCACCGGCGTGATATTGGAGGTCGGCATCCTGCCACTTTATGTCTGACGACCAACCCATGGGGCGTTATGGAATCGCCCCGCTTCGTCTCGAGGACAGGTCGACATTTCATCCGGTTTGGGCTCGGTTGGCGCAGCCGATCTCGGATTACACTTTCGCTAATTTGATCATTTGGTCCGCGTGCCTGCGGGTGTATTGGGCGCGTTTATCGCGGCACCTGTGCGTGTTTGCCAACGGCACGGGGGAGCTGACGATGCTGCTGCCGCCACTGCCCGAGGAAGGGGCGGACAGCGCGGGGCTGCGTCGGAGCCTGGAGGGGTCGTTCGCGGTGATGGACGCGTACAACCAGGAGCACTCGGACCGGGGTCGTTC
>JAJUHR010000324.1 GCA_029267795.1 Planctomycetota bacterium | reverse complement strand
TCGTACGCCACCACCTCCGCCCGCTTCGCCAGCAGGTGCTGGATCAGCGTGATGGACGGCGCTTCGCGGATGTCGTCGGTCCCCGGCTTGAACGCGATCCCCCACACCGCGATCCGCCGGCCCTCCCAACCCCCCTTGAAATACCTGTCCAGCCGGGCAAAGAACCCCGTCCGTTGACGCTGGTTCACCTGGTGCACCGCGGCCATCAACAGCGCCGCCGCCCCGGCGTCCTGCCCCATCGAAATCACCGCCGCCACGTCCTTCGGGAAGCAGGACCCCCCGTACCCCAACCCCGGGTACAGGAACTGGTTGCCGATCCGCCGGTCGGCGCACATGCCCCGCCGCACCTCGTCGATGTCCGCCCCGAACGCCTCGCACAGGGTCGCCACCTCGTTGATGAAGCTGATCTTCGTCGCCAGCATCGCGTTCGAAGCGTACTTGACCATCTCCGCCGAGGCGATCTCCATCATAAAAATCGGGTTCCCCTGCCGAACGAACGGCTCGTACAGCTCACGCAGCCGCTCCCCGGTCCGCTTGTCTTCGCACCCGATCACCACCCGGTCGGGCTTGTTGAAGTCCGCCACCGCCGCCCCCTCCTTCAGAAACTCCGGGTTCGCCGCGATCCGGAACGGCTTGCCCGTGCGCGACGCGATCTCCGCCTTAACCTTCCCCGTCGTGCCCACCGGCACGGTCGACTTCACCACCACGATCGGCGCCCGCCGGCCCGCCTCGCCATTCCCCGCCACCCGCCGCTCGATCGCGTCACCGATGTCCCGCGCCGCCTCCATCACGTACCGCAAATCCGCCCGCCCTTGCTCGTTCGCCGGCGTCCCCACGCAAATAAAAACCACCTCCGCCTTCTCGTATGCCGCCGCCTTGTCCGTCGTAAAATGCAGCCGCTCCGCCTTCACATTCCGCCGGATCAGCTCCTCCAGCCCCGGCTCGTAAATCGGCAGCTCCCCCGCCTCGAGCTGATCGATCTTCGCTTGATCCACGTCCAAGCAGATCACGTGGTTGCCCGTGTTGGCAAAGCACGTGCCCGTCACCAGCCCCACGTAACCCGTCCCGACGATCGTGATGCGCATCGATCGAGCCCTCTCGTATATGCCGCCTCAGCGCCGCTCAGCTCGGCCTACAACCTCACGGTCGACAAAATGAGGATCAGATCATAGCATCCGGCACCGCCACGTCCCATAACTCCTACCCGTGCCGGCCCGGTCCGCCCGCCACGGCCAAGCCGCACCACCCCCACGCTGGCTCGGTCCCTACCCGCCTACTATGATCCTTATAGAGGATCGACCAAACACCGAAAACGCCATGACTACCGGCAAACTCAACCCCGTCGAGCTGCTCAAACAGGCCAAAGACGGCTTCGACGTCCTGGCCGACCTGATCCGCTACTCCGAGGCCGGCGACTACGACGCCATCGAAGAGGGCGACCTCGAAACCCGCTTCAAGTGGTATGGCGTCTACCGCCAGAGGCCCAACGTCGGCCACTTCATGTTCCGCATCAAGGTCCCCGGCGGCCAGCTCTCCCCAGCCCAGCTCCGCGGGATCGGCCAGCTCGCCGACCGCTACGCCCGCGGCTTCGGCGACATCACCACCCGCCAGGATATCCAACTACACTGGATCACGATTAAGGACATCAAGCCCATCTTCCAGGCCCTGTGGGACATGGGCATGACCAGCCAGTTCGCCTGCGGCGACGCCCCACGCAACACCGTCAGCTGCCCCCTCGCCGGCGTGCTCAAGGACGAGATCATCGACGCCTCGCAGGCCGCACGCGATATCTCCAACCTCTACCTTAAGGGCGGCAAGACCTACTCCAACCTCCCGCGCAAGTTCAAGCCCTCCATCGGCGGCTGCAAGCTCCACTGCCACCAGCCCCAGATCAACGACTACGGCCTCTATGGCGTCCAGCGCCCCAGCGGCGAGGTCGGCTACGGCTTGCTCGTCGGCGGCGGCCTCTCCTCCACCCCCCACTTCGGCCAGCCGATGCGCGCCTTCGTCCGCCCCAACCAGGTCCTTGACGTCGCCCACGCCATCGCCGTCCTCTTCCGCGACTACGGCTACCGCGAAAAACGCACCCGCGCACGCCTGAAGTTCCTCGTCGCCGATATGGGCTGGCAATGGACCCGCGACAAGATCGAGGAAATCCTCGGCTACCAGCTCGAGCACGACGACTCCCTCCTGCACCCGCCCGCCACCCACACCGACCACATGGGCGTCGGTGAGCAGAAGGACGGCAACCACTTCGTCGGCGTCCCGATCGGACGCGGCCGCTGGACCGCGCGCAACATGATCGACGCCGCCGACCTGGCCGACCGCTTCGCCACCGGCCCCAAGCGCATCCGCCTGACCAATATGCAGAACTTCCTCGTCCTCGACGTGCCCAAGGCCAACGTCGACCCGCTCTGCCGCGCCCTCGAAGACGCCGGTCTGCCCCCCGTCGCCCACCCGCTCCGCGACACGCTCATCAGCTGCACCGGCACCGAGTTCTGCAACCTCGCCGTCGTCGAGACCAAGCACCGCGCCGGCCGCGTCCTCCAGTGGCTCGAGGAAAACACCGACCTCGACCAGCCCATCTCCATCAGCTTCACCGGCTGTCCCAACGCCTGCGCGCAGTACCAAATCTGCGACATCGGACTCACCGGAATCCCCGCGTTAGACCCGCAACGCCCCGACGCCCAAGGCCGGCCCTCCAAGGTCGACGGCTACAACGTGCTCCTGGGCGGCTGCCTCGGCGCCGACCCCAAGTTCGGCGAGGTCATCGCCAAAAAAATCGTCGCCGACCGCATCCAC
>JAJUHR010000415.1 GCA_029267795.1 Planctomycetota bacterium | reverse complement strand
TGCCCCTGGGGCGGCCCTTACCACCTCGACAACGTCCGCGCCCCTGCCGCCACCGTGCACTTCGTCATCATGGCTTTCCAGGGCCCGTTCGCCGGCGCCGATCATCCCCACGTCGAGAACTGGAACAGCAACCCGCCCGTCAACGCCGCGGAAAACCTTCAAACCAACGCGCACGGCGGAGACGCCGCCACCTGGGATGCCGTCAGCAACTACGGCTTCCTCGACGGCCACGCCGAGGCCCGCTCGTTCCGCAAAGTCTTCACCGATTTCAACACCAACAGTTTCGACCCGGCTGTCGCCAGGTGAGCGACATCGGCTCAAACCACGACTTTTCTTTTCAAGAAAGGAGATACGAAAAATGAAGCCCTTCTATGCAACACTCGTCAGCACCCTCAGCTTCCTCGCAACGCCGCCCGCCCACGCTGGCGTCATCGACGTCGATATCCTGCCCCGCGTCGAAAACAGCCAGATCGTCACCAACGGCTACGACGACGCCACCGGCACCGAGGCCCCCAACGTCCGCGTCTACGCCTGGGAATTCGACGACCCCGCCGACCCCTTCTTCATCAGCGACCCCGGCTTCAACGCCCCTGCGGGTAGCGACCTACCCTCGGGTAAAAAAATCGGCGTCCGCGTCCTCTCCGACCTGCTCTATTGGAACGGCATCGGACCCGTGAGCTTCGGCCCCACCCCCAACCAAGAAACCCTTAGGCTCGCCTTTGGCTCCGGGGGCCTCACGCTTGGCACAGGCACCGGCCCGCTCCCCGACTTCTTCTTCGGTCCGCTCATCCAGGGCAACGGTGCCGTTCACGTCCACCTGTCTTCGCTGCTCAACGGCGCCGATGGCAACAACGTTCCCGCTTCGATCGACGGCGTCGAGTCTACACCCGGCCTCTACGCCTACTCCCTCAGCGTCATCGCCAGCGACCACGCCATCCTGCCTTCGCAGCCGATCGTGATCGTCCACAACGTCGGCCAGGACGCCGTCACACTCCAAGCCGCGATCGATCACTTCGACGCCCCGTTCGTCCCTGAACCGGCCAGCCTGCTGCTGTTAGGTGCGGGAGGGCTCCTCGTGCGACGCAAACGCTACGCCAGCCGCATTTGGCGCACTGCCCGACCGTAAAGGGAGGGTCCGGTGGGCGGATTTAACGCTAAACATCGGTTTTTTGCCGCCCATCGCACGCGCCGAGAAGTGCCCCACGATCCAATGCCGGTGGAGGGAGTCGAACCCACACGGGGTTTAGGGCCCCAACGGATTTTGAATCCGTCGCGTCTGCCAGTTCCGCCACACCGGCCAATCGAATCGGTTATTCTCTGCAACTGCCGGAAGCAGGTCAATCAAAAGGGTTCGGAGCTTCATCCCCACCGGATGGAGTCGTCCACCGGGCCAAGATTCGCTCGTTCCCTGGTGCGATCCAAAAAATCGCGAACCATTCAGGATCCGTGAATCGCGAAACCCCTTCTTGCTATAGCTGTCGTTTGCAGCCGTTCAGCCGGGGACGATAGCCTGAACCGCAACCTTGCCCAAGCCGCTGTCGCGTCAAAGTGGGGACGACATCTCTTCGTGCGCGCAACCCCTCCCGAACCTACCACCAATACTCGTAAGCTCATAGGACCGCGACAGATCGACACCCATCCGCGACATCAACCGCCTGCGCAGTTTAAGACAGTCCCCCAACCCGATAACGCGTGCAGAGCGAATAGCACTTGGAAAATCGCGCCAGCACCCGACCTGTCGTGGCGCCAAAAAAATCAGACCGGCCCCTCCCCTTCGTCAGGCCTGCCCGGAGTCGCGGGCACCAACGAAGGTTGGCTTCAAATGCGACGCACCACCTGAGGGCACAATCAGCCTGCTTACATCCGGTTGCCGCGATCCGGCCCACGACGTGGACCCCGCTCTTCACGCGGCCGGGCTTCGTTGACCGTCAGCGTCCGCCCCTCGAACGACTGACCGTTCAGCGCTTCGATCGCGGCGCGAGCCCCCTCTT
>JAJUHR010000049.1 GCA_029267795.1 Planctomycetota bacterium | reverse complement strand
CCCACCCGAAGAGTTTGCTGCGGGGCTCAAAAAGCTGGGTTTGGAGCACGGCGATCTGGGCGAGTTCACCACGAGTTTCCAGCAGAAGTACAACGCAGGCTTCACGGAAAAAAAGAGGGTTGATCCTGATTGGGAAATGTACTGTGCCAGATGGGTTCGTGAAGAGATGGAGGCCCTCGATCGAGAGCTCGTCAACTTCGGCATCGCCGACTGGTGCGAGTACGACCTGGGCGTCGTCCGCGGCCTGGCGTACTACACAGGCATCGTCTTCGAAATCCACGAAACCACCGGCGCCCTGCGCGCGCTAGCCGGCGGCGGACGCTACGACAAACTCATCGAACTCTTCGGCGGCCCCCCCATGCCCGCCGTCGGCTTCGGCATGGGCGACGTCGTCCTTACCGAGGTCCTCGCCGACAGGGGCCTGATTAAACCTGAGCAGCGTTTGCCGCCAAGGCCGCAGGTCTTCGTCGTTGCAATCACGGAAAAGGGCGCGGCTCAGTTGGGAGGAATCGTGGGTAGGCTTCGTCAAGAGAATTTCCACACCAGATTTAGCTACAAGTCCACCCGAAACCTGGGCAAATTGCTCAAAGAGAGTTCGGATGCCGGGGCGAAATACGTAGTCATTTTGGACGACCGAATAGTAGATGAAAGAAAAGTGGCAGTGAAAAACCTGAAGTCCGGCGAGCAGGTCGAAGTACCATCGCAAGTTGAGATAGATGTAGAGTGGGAAAAGCGGGAAGCAGAGATCACGGGGAGTAAAGAGGCACACTGCAAGGACCCACTGATCGAGTATTTTCGCGATAAGTTCCCCAACAAGTCCGACAAGTAAGTCCCCATGGCCCAGCGCCGGTTCCATTACGACCAAGCCTTCGAACAGTACCTGCGCGACCGCACGATCCCCTACGTCGCCGTCGACGAAGCCAAACGCGCCCTCCAGGCCGGTCGGCCGCCCAAGTCCCTTAAAAGCTTCGATTTCGTCGTCTACAGCCAATCCGGCCCCAACCTGCTCGTGGACGTCAAGGGCCGCAAACATTCCACTAGCGCCAGCCGGTCCCTGGACAACTGGGTCACCGAGGCCGACGTTCGCAGCCTCGAAGCCTGGGAGCGGATCTTCGGCCGCGAATTCCGCGGGGCGTTCGCATTCCTATATTGGTGCCAGCGCGAGCCACCCGGGGTGCTTTTCCACGAGGTGTTCGAGTCCGCCGGCCGCTGGTACGCGGTGCTCGCGATCACCCTCGCCGACTACCAGCAGTACATGAAACGCCGCAGCCCGCGGTGGGGCACCCTCAGCGTCCCCGTCGATGCCTTCGCCCAGCTCGCAGTGCCCCTCAAACAGCTAATCTGACTTGAGCATCCGAGTTTGTAGGGCGGGTCAAGCGCAGCGGACCCGCCGCATGTCAGCCTAGCCGCGGGTTCCCACCCCCGATTTCCCCCCCTCCCTCGAGGGAGAGGCCGAGTGAGGGTGAGTCACGTACGGTGCGCTATGCGCATTATCCGTAGGTCCGGGCCTGCCCGGACATCATCTGGCCGGGGGGGCTTTGAGACCCGCCCTGCCCCAACCGGCCTCCCCGCCCGATTCCCTCTCTCGCTAGAATGTCCACGCCATGCCGGAATCGACCCCCAAAGCCGAAAAGAAGTCCTACAAGGACACGCTTAACCTGCCGCGGACCTCGTTCGCCATGAAAGCGAACCTGATCCAAAACGAACCCGCCTCGCTGCGGCGTTGGGATCAAATGGACCTGTACCGACGCCTCCGCGAACAGCGCCGCGGCGCCCCACGGTACGTCTTCCACGACGGCCCGCCCTACGCCAATGGCTCGATCCACCTCGGCCACCTGCTTAACAAGGTCCTCAAGGACCTCGTCGTCCGCTCCCGCACGATGATGGGCTTCGATTGCCCCTACATCCCCGGCTGGGACTGCCACGGCCTGCCGATCGAGCACAAGGTCGTCCAGGAGCTCGGCGACAAGGCCCGCAGCATGCACGCCCTGCAGATCCGCCAGCGCTGCCAGGCCGACGCCGAAAAATTCGTCAAGCTCCAGCGCCAGCAGATGCAGCGCCTGCTTACCCTGGCCGACTACGAAAACCCCTACCTCACGATGGACCCAGCCTACGAAGCCGCCGTGCTGGAGGTCTTCGCCGACCTGCTGAGCAAGGGCCTGGTCTACCGGGCGAAAAAACCCGTGCACTGGTCGATCGCCAACCGCACCGCCCTGGCCGAGGCCGAGCTGGAGTACTACGACCGCGAAGACCACAGCATCTACGTGCTGTTCGAGGCCGCCGACCCGCCGGCGGTCTTCGAACGATTCAGCGTCTCGCCGCCAGCTTCGGGGGCCAAACCCTATTTCATGATCTGGACTACCACGCCCTGGACCCTCCCAGCCAACCTGGCCATCGCGGTGCACGAGGGGTTCGACTACTCCCTCGTGCGCTTCGCAGGCGATCGGTTCGCCGTCGTCGCCAGCGAATTAACCGAGAAAGTGATGCGGCAAGCAGGCGTCAGCGACTGGGAAAAACTAGGCCCACCGCTGCCCGGCGCCCGCCTCCTCGAACTGACCTACCGTCACCCGTTCGTCCAATCCCCCCAACACCCCTTCCGCGTCCTGCCCGCACCGTACGTCACCCTCGAGGACGGCACCGGCCTGGTCCACACCGCCCCCGGTCACGGCGTCGAGGACTACCAGACCGGCCAGAAACACCACCTGCCCACTTACTGCCCCGTCCAGGAAGACGGCACGTTCGACCACACCGCTCCCCAATGGCTCCAAGGCGTCGAGGTCTGGAAGGCTAACGACCTGGTCATCGACCGCTTACGATCCTCCGGCCACCTCTTCCACGACCACAAGTTCACCCACAGCTATCCCCACGACTGGCGGTCCAAAACCCCTGTCATCTTCCGCGCCACCGAACAGTGGTTCATCGGCGTCGATCGCCCTTTTACTCTCCCAGGTGGCACAACTTCCGCCGGGGCAACTTCCGGGGGTTCCGGGGGCGACCAACCCACTACTCTGCGTCAGCTCGCCCTGCGGGTTACCGAGCACGATGTGCAGTTCTTCCCCGCCTGGGGCCGCAACCGCATGCGGGGCATGCTCGAGTCCCGCCCCGACTGGTGCATCAGCCGTCAACGCGCCTGGGGACTGCCGATCCCCGCTTTCTATACCGCCCAGGGCGACACTCTCCTCACCCCCGCCTCCGTTCGCGCCGTCGCCGACGCCACCCGCCACCACGGCTCCGATTACTGGTTCAAGGCCACGCCTCAAGAATTACTGGCGACCTACGACGCCGTGCGCGATCCCGACATCCCAGATGCCCTGGGTCAAAAGATCGAAGCCCACGGATTGCAATCCGCGGGTTTGCACAAATCCACCGACATCTTCGACGTCTGGTGGGAGTCCGGCACCTCCTGGTTCGCCGTGATCCACCAGCGCCGCCAGGCCCCCGACAACGGCCAAACGGACCTGTACCTCGAAGGCTCCGATCAGCACCGCGGTTGGTTCCAAAGCTCGCTGTTGCCTGCCTTGGGCTACATGGGCCGGTCGCCGTTCCGTGCCGTGCTGACCCACGGGTTCATGGTCGATAAAGACGGCCGCAAGATGTCCAAAAGCCTCGGCAACACCCTGGAGGTCGAAGCCCTGCTCAAAGAGTTCGGCGCTGACGTCTGTCGCTGGTGGGTCAACAGCCTGAACACCGACAACGACATCAAGGCCGACCTGGAGTTCTTCCGCCTCGCCGGCGAGGAGTACCGCAAGGTCCGCAACACCATCCGCTTCCTCCTGAGCAACCTGTACGACTTCGACCCGCGTCCGCGCTCCGCCGGCGGCTACCGCCACGAGTTCACCGCCGCCGATGCCGCCACGCTCGACGCCTGGGCCCTGGCCGAACTGGCACAGCTCGTGCGCGAGACGCGCAGCGATTACGAGCACTTCCGCTTCCGCAAGCTCCACGAAGCGGTCTTCAACTTCTGCAACCACACCTTAAGTGCGGTGTATCTGGCCGCGATCAAGGACCGGCTGTACTGCGACCCTGCGGGCAGCCCTCGCCGCCGCCGCACACAAACCGCCCTGTACCAGATCACCGATGCGCTGTTGCGCCTGATTGCCCCCATCCTCCCCCACACCGCCGACGAAGCCTGGCAGTCCCTGCACGGCGCAAGCCCCCGCGACATGGCCCGCTGCGTCCACCTCGAGCTGTTCCCCCAGCCTGTGGAAGTTCCGACGGACCCTGATTGGCCCGCAGTCATCCGCGACTACCGCGACAGCGCCCTGCAGCAGATCGAGCTCGTACGCACCGGGCAGGGGATCGATAACCCACTGGACTGCGGCCTGCGCGTCGTCATTGACTCCACCAACGCGTACCTGAGGAGATTCGACCCAATCGACTTATCGGACCTTTGCGGCATTAGCTGGGTCAAGCTGGAACCCCCGCCCCCGGAACCCCCCGAAGCCCTGAAAACCTCGGGTCGGGACCGCTACGAAGTGGTCGACCTGCGATCCGAACCCCGCTGTGAGCGGTCATGGAAGCGTGACGGCACCGTTAAGTCCAGGCGGGATGGCGGGCTACTCTGCCATCGCTGCGCGCAAGCCCTCGGCCTTACGTAAAGCAAGCGTTTGCTCGCCGGCCCCTCTCACAAACAACCTCTCTATCGCCGAGGCTTGCGATTCACGGTAAATTTTTGGACACGTCAGATCCCGCATCGAGATTTGTTATATTCAACATTGTTCTGAAAAATGACTTATGGTATTTCGCTCCAACGTCATCACCCCGCAATCGACTCGATAAAATCACGCTTTTGCAAGCCATTACAATAAATTTTTATTGACAGCCTTATCCATCAGTGTTATAAGCTACATAGTTGAATAGTTCGCATTTCCCGCAAGATATGAGCGCCATAAGCCCAGGGGAGGGGGGGCTAAGTTCCGAGGAGGGGGGCATTTCGGGGCAGGTGCGAGAGTCAGAAAGCGAGTTTCTATCCCATTAGGGAAGATGTTGGACCCTTCCAAAGGACAAAAGACTAGCGCCTTTTGGAAACAAAGAACTAATTGCTAAGTTGCAATACTAAGAACCGTCGAGTCTTTATATAACTACTTGGGAAGGAGAAGTGAAATGATTGGAAGCAGGGCCAGTTGGATCGCGGGTGTAGCCGTGGCACCGACGCTCATGATCGCGGCAGGCACCCAGGCGGACGACATCAATACGTTGATGACCTCCGGAGGGGTTTTCCCAGCAAACGTCATCGGATCTGACGAAAACCGGGAAGAAGTGTTCCACCACAGCACCCCCACGAGCACTATCGATGTCGGGGATGTGGTCCACGGCATTATCGCCTTTGAACAGTTGTATGTGGACCCCCCCGGGACCGGCCAAATCGATTTGGACCACGTCCACGGCAACTCCGAGCTGGGGGGTGAGTTTTCGCTGCTCGTGATAGCCAAAGTGCCGGACCCTGCCAACCCCGGTAAGTTCGCTTTCACCTTCGGTCCGGACCCCGCGTTTGACACCGGGGGCGTCGGCACACTGATCCGCCTATACGAGGACGCGACCCCGGGTCTGAGTACGTTCAACGTGGACGGCGGGGGTAGCAAGGCCGTTGCTACCGCCTCGGTGACGGACGGCGCACTTTACGTTGGGCTGGGCCTTTCGAGCCCGGGTAACTTCTATCATGCCTACGGTAACGGCGTGATCTCCGGGCCCAACGCAACCCTGCGGGTCGGTGACGTGTTCTTCGCCCTTGACCGGACGGAGGCGGGCGTGGGCTCGGCTCTCACGCTGGCCCCTCTGGTTCAGGTAGCGGACTTGGGTGGCTTGGGGCTGGTTGCCGGGAGCGGCGAGATCATTGGCACCGGCGAGATCGGTCCGAGAGTGCCCGGTTCGCCTTGGGAGTTGGGTAGCAATACACAATTCGCTCTGACGATTGTGCCAGAGCCGGCTACGATGGGCATAATGGCTTTGGGTGTGCTGGCCATGTGGCCTCGCCGGCGCTCTTCGAGGTGAGAGGCGGCCATTTTTCCGGTGGCCGTAGCCCGACGACGCGACGACGGGGCGGATGGGGTAGCGTGATCGAAGTGAGCCAGTGCGGACCCCGCCGCCCTGAACCCACAACATAAAAAACAAAGAAGACCCCCGGCTTAGACCGGGGGTCTTCTTTTGGCATCCCGCCTGCTTGACCGCTAGCACACAGACCTCGATACTGGGTTAAGAGTCGGTTTTTGATCGCACCCAGACGTGTTTCGCATCAACGGCAAAAAAACCTCCCCCCGAAACGGCAAACGCTGGCAAGACGGATCGATCACAGCGTGGGGGCCGTGCTCGTGTCTTTGAAGCGTGCGTCGAATGAATCGGCAGGCTTGGGTTCGACTCATTCACGATCGGCTTGAAACCGCAGGCCGATTTCCCCAGTTGTCTTGATATGGAGTGACCGCCATACCTCCGCTCGACTGCAAAGCCCCTGCGAACCGACCCATGATCCCACGAGAACCTCCCCGCGGCCCCCAGATGGGCTTCTTGTACGTCCCCCCATTCCGGATCCAGGGCATCTCGATCGCGGGGGAGGAGACCGTCGTCCAGGTGCCTGAACTGGGCCTGTGTTTCGACATCGGCCGATGCCCCAAACCCGTCTTGACGAGCGACTATGTGGCACTTTCCCACGGCCACATGGACCACTCCGCCGGTTTGGCTTACTACTTCTCTCACCGGCACTTCCAGGGGATGGGCGTCGGCACGGTCGTCTGCCACCCCGCCCTCGAAAAGCCTATCCACAACGTGATGCGTGCCTGGGTCGACCTCGAAGCCCAACTGACCCCTTACAAAGTGATCCCCCTCGCCCCGGACCAGGAGCTGGAGATCAAAAACCACGTCTTCCTTCGGGCCTTCGCCACAGCCCACACCGTGCCCGCGCTGGGCTTCGTCGTCTTGGAGCGCCGCAGTAAGCTTCGAGAAGACCTCGTCGGGCTGCCGCAGGAAAAACTCCTGCAGCTTAAGAATCGTGGCGAAGCCATCACCCGCACGATCGAGTATCCCCTAGTCTGCTATACCGGGGACACGGCTTGGGGGCCGCATTTCGACCGCCCCGACGTCCTGTCTTCGAAAATCCTCATTACCGAATGCACGTTCCTCGAACGCGGCCACCGCGACCGGGCCGCCATGGGCAAGCACCTGCACCTGAATGACATCGTCGAGCTCGTCAAGCGCTCCAGCGCCGAGGCGATCGTCCTGATGCACCTGTCGCTGCGCACCCCGGTCGGCGACGCCACACAGATCATCCGCGAGTCGATCCCGCCCGACCACCACGACCGTGTGCTCGTGCTCATGGACAGCCGCGCCAATCGCAGGCGATACGAGCAACAAGTCAAATCAGCGGGCCAATCCCGACAAACCGATCCGTTGGCATAGACTTCTTCTGGCCGCTTTCGGCGTCGCCCGCTGTGGCGAGGACCCACAAGAACGTCCGTTTCCCCGTGCGGGTTGGGGCCACGCGCGAGCCTTAGGAGCCAGTATTTGAGCGACACGACGTTCGCAGTATCAGTCACCCCCGCCACGGATCCATCCGCCCGGCGGGTGGCCGAGCGACTCGCAGCGGAGTTAGGCCTGCCCTTGATGGAATCGCTGTCCCCACAGGTCGGCCAGATGCTTCTTGGAATCGAGGCGGACCGATTGCAACTGCACTGGGGGCACGAGCCGCATTCGAAGCCTTTGGCGGTCGAGCTTACAGCGCTGGATACTCGGTCGCCCTTCGGCCGCACGAGGCGCCAGCCCCTGGCCAAAGCGGTCGGCCTGGGCGCCGCCGGATCACCCCAACCCCTCCACGTGGTCGACGCCACCGCAGGCTTCGGCGAGGACACCTGGCTCCTCGCATCGTTCGGCTGCACGGTCACCGCGGTGGAGCGGCACCCGCTCGTCGCCTTGATCCTGACCGACGCCCTTCGCCGCGCCTTGGCCAGCAACCCAGCCGCCGCCAGCCGCCTGTGTGCGGTTTGCGGCGAGGCCCGGCTGGTGCTGCCCACGCTCCAGCCCCAGCCCGATGTCGTCTACCTGGACCCGATGTTCCCTGTCTCAAAAACCACCGCTTTGAAGCGCAAGCCCGTCCGCATCCTTCGCGCCCTGGTAGGTGACGACGCCGACGCCCCCGAACTGTTCCAAGTCGCCGCCCGCACCGCCCGCCGTCGGGTCGTGGTCAAGCGTCCGCTGCACGCCCCTCCGCTCGCCGGCCCGCCTACCGTCGCTTACCCCGGCAAGCTCCTCCGCTACGACGTGTACATGGTCGGTTCGACAAAATAACCCGTGATTTGAACGGACTTCGAGGTCAGCAGGGCCTTCGGCCCACCGAACCCGTTTCGGAAGGTGCGCTGTGCGCACCAAGCAGCACCCCCGGCTGGAAAGCCCGGGTTCTGATCCACCGCGGTTTTGTAGGGCGGGTCAAGCGCAGCGGACCCGCCTAATAGCGTAGGAGGCGCTGTGCGCGCCATGCCAGGGTGCCACCAGACGGTAGGGTGGGCCCGTGGCCCGCTAAAAGATTGCTGGCAGCGGGGCAAAGCGCCGCCCTACGGCTTCGATGGATTCTCATGCACACAGCAGCCTTGCCTTCAGCTCGGCCTGCGGTGGATCGCCCGGCAAAGATGAGAAAGGTTGCACCCCGATCGACGGAACGATGCACTTCGACGAATAAACGCTCTTAAAGACTCGCTCTGCTCTGCTGGGTCACACCCGCGGAGCCCCCCACGGGCACAGCCGCCTTGGTCGCCGCCGTCGGGCTCTTGCTCCGCCCGATCAGCAGGATCGGCGAAGCGATCGCGATCGAGCTGTACGTCCCCACCACCACGCCCACCAGCATGGCGAAGGCGAAACCATGCACCCCATCGCCGCCTAACAGATACAGGATGACGACCGCGATCAGTGTCGTGCCGGAGGTGATGATCGTCCGGCTGACGGTCTGATTGATGGCGTCATTGATGATCTTGGCCGTGACGTCCGGCAGCCGGCCGCGGTTCTCCCGGATCCGGTCGAACACGATGATCGTGTCATTAAGGGAATACCCCACCAGGGTCAACATCGCCGCCAGCAGCGCCAAGTTGATCTTGAAGTCACTCAGCAGCAGCCCGTGGCCGATCGGTGTTTCGTACAACCACCCCGCCACCGCTACCGCCCCCAGCGCGATCGTCACGTCGTGCACCAGCGCCACGATCGCCGCCAAACCCCATTTCAGGTTCCCGAATCGGAACCAGATGTAAGCGACGATCGCCAGCAGGCTCAACACCAGCGCCACCACCGCCTGCTGCCGCATCGTGCTGGACACCTGGCTGGAGAAATTCGAGACCCCCGCGAGGCTGGTATCCCGCCGCACGGCATCGTGCACCAGCCGCCACTCGGTCTCCGCTAGGCCGCCCTTGTCGTTGAACGTGTCGGGGGTCTCCAGGTAGCT
>JAJUHR010000237.1 GCA_029267795.1 Planctomycetota bacterium | reverse complement strand
GGGCAAACGGGTTACCCCACAGCGAGCGATTAGGGCCACGCCCCTCGTGATTCCGGGGGTCCGGCGGTCCGGGGGTCCGGGGGCCCGGGGGTCTGGGGGTCTGGGGTTATTCGGGGGGATCCCGGGGGAATCCGGGGCTGATCCGAGAAGCTATTTTTCACGTCCGTCCTTGCCGCTTTCGTCGACGGTCGACTGAAGCGGTGCTGATCGGATCGAAAGCCCTGAGACTGCCGCTAATCGCCCTCGATGGAAGCACGATGTGTGAACGTTCCTACTTAGGAGTGTTGGGTATGCAATGGAGCAAGCGTCGAAGAGCCTTCACGCTGGTGGAGCTGCTGGTGGTGATCTCGATCATCGCCCTGCTGATCGGGATTCTGCTGCCGTCCCTCGGCTCAGCCCGCCGCAGCGCCCGCCAGATGCAGAACTCCACCCAGGTCCGTGGCATCCACCAGGGCCTGGTGATCTTCTCCCAAGGCAACGGCTCGAACGAGTACTTCGCGGGGATGAACAGCAGCGGGGCGCAAATCACCGAAGCCGCCGCTGCGGATGTGACACTGCCTTACGTCAACGGCACCGCGGGCCAGAACACCGGCTTCACCGTGCAGGCCCGCTTCGCCCTCCTGCTCGGCGGCGACTATTTCCCGGCTCAGTACCTGATCAGCCCCTCAGAGGTCGACACCGATTTTACAGTTTACGACACGGTCACCAACGCCAAGAGCGCGACCACCTTCGCCAACAGCAACTATTCCTACTCATTGCTCGAGTGCAACACCGCCGGCCAACGACAGGGCGAGTGGCGCAACACGACCAATTCCCAGGCTGTGGTAATCAGCGACCGTGTCCGGGGCCCCGCTGCGAACTTTACCTCCGGCACTCAGAGCACCTACGACAGCATCCACGGTGATAACGGCTGGAAGGGCAGCGTCGGCTTCAACGACGGCCACGTGGAGTTCGAAAACTCACCGTCGCTGACTACCAAGTATGGCACCATATCTAACTCCCCTGACGACCTCTTCGTAGCGGCGACAGCCAATGATTGCCTCATGATCGCCCAGGGTACCGGCACCGTGCTCAACGCTGCCGATTAACCACCCACGCGGGCGGGCGGTTCGAATCCGTAGTCCGTTGCTTCATCCGGCGGGGCGCTTCGCCCCGCCTGTTTTTTTAACAGTAGGGCGGGGTTTCACCCCGCCATCCGCGATTCTTCGTCGGGCCTTCGGCCCGTCCTACATGTTCGATGATCGTCCAATCTGGTAGGGCGGGGCTTTGCCACGCCGCATGCGATTTTTCGGCGGGCCAAAGGCCCGCCCTACTCTGAAGGCCCGGCCTCACTCCAAAAGCTTTTCGTCCACCGCAAACGCGGGGAGGGTCGATCCCTGCCGAGAACATCCCCAATCCAAAGGGTATGCCCCCAAGCGAACATATCGATGAAATGACGACCATCGCCAATCCTTCGGACAACTGGCCAGGCCGTGCTTTACCGGGTTGTAATGGATGTACTCCACATGATGGAGCAGATCCTCCCCATCTCGGATGGTGTGCTCCATGAACCGAGGCTGCCAAACGCGATGGAACCCCGCTCGCTGCTGATCCGACGGCCGACCCATTCTCGAAGCACGCCGCCAGAGGCGCGAAAAATTGCCCTTGATCGCCGCCCAACGTGTGGAGAAATCCGCGTCCCCGGGAGGGAGCGCCCAAATCATGTGTAAATGATCGGGCAACAAAACCACTGCATCGATGCGGAAGAACCGAACCTCTCTCTGTTGACGGATACACCGCTGCAGCAAGCGGCGGGCGGCCGGTGTGCATAGAAACGGCACCCGACGGTGAGTGACCACGGTGAAAAAGAATGTCCCACCGGAGACGTAATTCCGCCGATAATTCGGCATCTTTGTAGGGCGGGGTTTCACCCCGCCATCCGCGATCCTTCGGCGGGCCGAAGGCCCGCCCTACATGGTTGCGCCGCCCTGCGAGATTCCCGCCTGGGGAGTCGATTCCGGCGGGGGTTCCCCTTCTGTCACGGGCTCGATCAGCTCCAACGCGACCTGTTCCTCCAGCTCGTCCTGAATCACGCGGATTTTGCCCTGGCGGACGAGCTCCAGCGTCGCCAGGAACAGCCCGATCATCTCGCTGCGGCTGGCCCGGCCCGCGAACACCTCCTGCAGCGTCAAGCCCCCGTCGCGACGCAGCCGATCCAGGATATCCTCAGCATGCAGGGCGATCGGCGTGTCGTCGTACAGCAACTCGTGCACCGCGGGCGGCTGGCCCACCGTCTCCATCACCCGCGCGTACGCCTGGCACAGGTCCAGGACGTTGGCGTCCTCGATGTCGATCTCGACCCATTCCGCAGCGGGCTCGGCCGATTCATCGCTGATCTCCGCCGCCTCCAGGTGAGGCTGGACACGCTCCCCCGGTAACCGGGCTGGTCTGCGGGGAAACCGCGCCTCCCAAAGGGTGCGGCGGCGATCCAACTCCTCGGCTGCGTCCTTGTACCGCTTGTACGCCAGTAGCTGCTGGACCAGCTCGTAGCGTGGGTCGAGCGGGTTCATCGCCTCGGGGGTACTTGCGGTCGTGCCGGTGCCTCCGAAAGCGTCTTCGGCCTGCGGCTGGGGCACGAGCATCGCGCTCTTAATCTCGACCAGCGTCGCAGCCATCACCAGGAACTCGCCCGCCTGTTCGACGTCGATCTGCGGGATCAAAGCCAGGTGCCTCAGGTATTGCTCGGTGAGCAGGGCGACCGGGAGGTTGTTCAGGTCGATCTCGTGCCGGCGGACCAGGTACAGCAGCAGGTCCAGCGGCCCGCTGTAGCAGTCCAGTTCGACGCGGTAGTCCTGAGCTTCGCCCAGCATGTGGGGTTTTCTCCGGGGGTTTACTCCGGGGGGTTCCTGAAAAGTGAGCCTTGGTTGCCGGCCCGCGACACCGCCCCGATAATGACCCTCACATTAACCTCGGTTGCTTTATGAACCAAGCCAGGGCCGTGAGCAGCCTGCCGAACCCGAACCCCCCTACCGCCGCTTCGTCGGCCGACGCGCTGGACGACACCGCGTTCGCCCAGCAGGTGCTGGCGATCGAAGCCGAGGCGATCCGGCGGATCCGCATCACGTCGGCGTTCCACGAGGCGGTGGACCTGATCCTGGCTGCGACCGCCCCCGCCCCCGGAACCCCCGGAAGCACTCCCGCCCTCGCCCCCGGAAGTGCCGGAGGCGTCACCGCCTTCAGAACCCCCGGAAGTGCTTGTACACCCGATCGCACCGAGCCCCTTTCTGCTAGCGGCTCCGTGGTCGTCAGCGGCCTGGGCAAGAGCGGGTTGATCGGCCAGAAGATCTCTGCGACGCTCGCCTCCACCGGCACGCCGAGCCATTTCCTGCACCCAACCGAGGCGATGCACGGCGACCTGGGCCGCGTCCGCCGGGGGGACGTGGTGCTGATCCTTTCCTTCGGCGGCAACACCGATGAGGCGGTGTCGCTGGCCAGCATTCTTCGACAGGACGGGGTGCCTGTGATCGCGATCGTCGGCCGGCCGGATTGCGACCTGGCGCGCCTCGCCACCGTGGCGCTGTGCGTGGGGGACGTGCCCGAAGCGTGCCCGCTGAACCTGGCCCCCACCGCGAGCACCACGGCGATGCTGGCCCTGGGCGACGCCCTGGCGATGGCGGTGAGCCGGCGGCGGAACTTCGGCGTCGACGATTTCCGCAAGATCCACCCCGGCGGCAGCCTCGGCCGGCAGCTGACCCCCGTGGTGCAGGCGATGCGGTTCCGCGCCGGGGAGAACCTGCCGCTGGTCCACGTCGGCGAGACCATCGAGCACGCCTTGCGGAACGAGGTCCGC
>JAJUHR010000072.1 GCA_029267795.1 Planctomycetota bacterium | reverse complement strand
GGGCATCTTCGTCCGTTACTTTGATTACCAGCGTGTGCGCGATAAGCTTCGGATCACCGTCGGGGCCCCACACGAAAACGACGCCCTGCTCGCCGCCCTGGACCATCTGTGACGCCAGAGCCGCCTAAGCTCTGTTTGAAAACCCGATCGGGGTGCCGACGCTTGCCAAGAGCCGTTACCGGGTGCCACGGCTTGCTTGCCAAGCCGTGAAAATCTCAGCGAAACGCGATCTGCGAGCCAGCGATCCGCCGCACGTAATACCCGATAGGTGAGTTTTCAACAAAGCTTTGTCCGTGTCACGCCCCAGCCCAGACCTCGTTCCCACAAACCCTGGAGACCGCCCGCAATGACCCCACGCACCCCACGAACCACCACGATCACCCGCAAAACCAACGAGACCGACATCGCGCTCACCCTCTGCCTCGACGGCGGCGACTGCACCACCGAAACCGGCGTCGGCTTCTTCGACCACATGCTCACCCACCTCGCCCGCCACGGACGCTTCGGCCTCAAAGTCAACGCCCGCGGCGACGTCCACGTCGACGACCACCACACCGTCGAGGACGTCGGCATCGTCCTCGGTAAGGCCCTGGAGCAAACCCTCGGCGACAAACGTGGCATCGAACGCTACGGCTTCGCCTCCATCCCCATGGAAGACGCCCTGGCCCGCGTCAGCGTCGACCTCTCCGGCCGACCCGCCCTGGTCTTCCGCGTCAACTCCCCCTCCTTCACCGACGGCTCGGGCAAGATCGGCTCCTTCGACACCCAGCTCATCCCCGAGTTCCTCACCGCCCTGGTCAACAACGGCCGGTTCAACTGCCACGTCGAGGTCCCCCACGGCTCCAACCACCACCATATCGCCGAAGCCATCTTCAAAGCCCTCGGCAGAGCCCTGCAACAGGCCGTCGCCGTCACCGGCTCCGAGGTCCCCAGCACCAAAGGCGTGCTGTGATCCCTCAGCCCGCGCGCCCAGCCTCCGCACCCCCTGCCGAACCCGCCCTCGACAACACCCCGCCTTCGCCTATACTCAAGCGCTTCACCCAACACCGCCCGGGTGGTGAAATTGGCAGACACGCCAGCTTGAGGTGCTGGTGCGGGTAAAACCGCTTGCAGGTTCGAATCCTGTCCCGGGCATTACCCCCTCACTCGCCCCGTAGATTCCGCTCCGCGGACCAGATCGATGACGATGAAATGACGTGATATAGCCGCGGGTGGAAACCCGCGGTTGAAGTTGGATCGGCGTAGGCTGCGCTATGCGCACGACTCGTAGGGCGGGGCTTCGCCCCGCCAATGATTTAGCCCGCCGTGAACACACGACGGGCCCATGGGTGCCACCGCTTGCTTGCAAGCGATGTTGGAGGCCGCGCTATGCCCACCACTCGTAGGGCGGGTCAAGCGCAGCGGACTCGCCAGGGTAGGGTGGGTTGATCGCAGCGAAACCCACCAGCTAAGCGGGTGCCACACAGCAGGCCGAGCCGAAGGCGAGGCTGTTGTGTGCATAAACGAGTAGGGTGGGTAGAGCGTAGCGGTGGGTGCCTGGGGCTAAGCGCAGCGTGCCCCAGTCGGTACTCGGCAACCCCCGGCTGGGTGGCTGGGGCAGAGCAAAGCGATGCCCCGGTTCCGTCCGCCATGCGCACAACAAACCTGATTTATTACGTCGCCCCCACCGTCAGCGGTACCGGCTGCGGCAACACGTGATGCGTCGGCTCGATCGCGATCTGCAACGGCCGACGCTGGCCACCTCCCGGCGGCAACCCCTCCCGGTCGATGATCCGCTGGATCGCCATGATCCCCTCGATCAGGGTCTCCGGCCGTGGCGGGCATCCGGGCACATACACGTCCACCGGTATGAACTGGTCGATCCCTTGCACCACCGCGTACGTGTCGAACACCCCGCCGGTCGACGCGCACGCCCCCATCGAGATCACCCACTTCGGCTCGGTCATCTGCTGGTAGATCCGCTGCAGCACCGGCAACATCTTCACCGCCACCCGTCCCGCAACGATCAGCAAGTCGCTTTGCCGCGGGCTGAAGCGCATCGCCTCCGCCCCAAACCGCGCCAGGTCGTACCGGCTGCAGGCCGTGGCCATCAGCTCGATCCCGCAGCACGCCGTCGCGAACGGCAGCGGCCACAGCGACGACCGTCGGCTCCAGTTCACCACCTTCTGCAACTGGGTCGTCAGATACCCTTCGGCGGATAACGCTGCTTCCAATCCCATCACGGTTTCCTGCTTCCCCGAGTTTTTCCTTCCAGGGTCCGGGGGGTTTCCGGGGGTCCGGGGATCCGGGGGGTTATCGGGCGGACCTTTATTCGATTTTACGAGCCGCGCTCATCTTAGGCGATATCACCCTACCAGCAACTGCGCCACCGCCGTGGGCGTTAGTGTTGGGTACGGGGGTGGTCCCGATACCCCTCTTTCGACGACATTCGATGGGTGATCGTATCGATTTCGTCGCCAATCGCACGACTTTGGTCGTCTTCTCGGACGACTGGGGTCGGCACCCCTCCAGCTGCCAGCACTTGGTCCGCAGGCTGCTGCCGCGGTATCGCACGCTATGGGTGAACACGATCGGGACCCGCCTGCCGCGGCTGACCCGCGAGGACATGGGCAAAGCCTTGGCGAAACTGACCGATTGGGTCCGGCCCAATGGTCGAAACCCCCCTGCGGATCGGCTGCACGCGATCGAAGCGAATCGTGGGGCGGGTGGGCCCGAGGTTATCGGGCCGGTCATGTGGCCGGGGTTTCGCCGCGGTTGGCAGCAGAAGCTGAACGCGGGCCTAGTCAGCCGGGGGGTGAACCGGGCCTTGGGGCCGCGGCAGCCGGGTGAAAGACGGGTCGCGGTGGCGACCGTGCCGATCGCCGCGGACCTCGTGGGCCGGATCGACGTGGACCGTTGGGTGTACTACTGCCCGGACGATTTTTCGGTTTGGCCGGGGCTGGACGGGCGGGTGATGCAGACGCTGGAACGCCGGCTGGTCAGCCGGGTGGACCAAGTGGTGGCGGTGTCGGAGGAGCTGCGGTCGCGGCTATCGCGGCTAAGGCGGGGTATCGAGCTGCTATCGCACGGGATCGACCTGCATCTGTGGGGCGACGTGGGGGCTTCGCACGGGAGTGCGGGGTTGCCCGCGTGGGCGGCGTGTGCCCGGCCGCTGGTGGTGTTTTGGGGTTTGATCGACCGGCGTTTAGACACGGATTGGTGCCGGGCGGTGGCTAACGGCATGGGCGGGATAGGGACGTTGGTGCTTATCGGGCCCAAGCAGTCACCAGACCCAGCGGTGACATCCCTGGCTGGCGTGGTGATGCCCGGTCCGGTGCGGTACGAGGATTTACCCTGGGTTGCCGCTGCCGCGGACGTGCTGGTGATGCCGTATGCCGACCTGCCGGTGACGCGGGCGATGCAGCCGCTGAAGTTCAAGGAGTACCTGGCGACGGGCAAGCCGGTGGTGGCGCGGGACCTGCCTGCGACGCGGCTATGGGCCGACGCGGCGGACGTGGTATCGAGCGCGGCGGAATTCGCGCGGCTCGTGGGGGAGCGGGCGGAATCCGGGTTACCCCCCCACCAGGCTGCAGCCCGGCGGCGCTTGGCGCTGGAGTCGTGGGATGAGAAGGCCCGGCAATTCGAGGCGATGCTGCTGGGGGGGGCAGCATGAAGTGGATCGGCCACGTGCTGGGGTTGATGCTGGCGATCCCGTACCTGATCGGGTACGTGGTCGTGCGGGCCACACTGGGCCACGAACACGCGATGACACTGTGCAGCGAGGCTGTGGCGAGGATCCCCGGGATTCTGGGGGTATATGTCCGGCAGGCGTTTTACCGGCGGGTGCTGGGGGGCGTCGGGCGGGATGTGTATTTCGGGTTCATGAGCGTGTTCAGCAAGCCGCAGGCGAGGATCGGGGATCGTGTCTACATCGGTCGGTTTTGTTCGATTGGTCTGGCGGTGCTTGAGGATGAGGTGATGCTGGCCGACGGGGTGCAGGTGCTCAGCGGCCGGCATCAACACGGGCGGCCCGGGGACGCGGTTGAAGATGGGTCTTGCGGGGTTTGGCGCGACCGGTCCCAGGTTTTTTCGCAGGTGACGGTCGGCCGCGGGGCGTGGATCGGGGCGGGTGCGATCGTGATGGCGGACGTGGGCTCGGGGGCGGTGGTCGGAGCGGGGGCGGTAGTGGTCAAACCCGTGTCAGCGGGCACCAAGGTGGGTGGGGTTCCAGCGGAGGTGTTGTGAGATTGAACGAGGAACGGGTTTGGATTTGTTCCGGGGCATCGCTTCGCTCTGCCCCAGGCACCCGAGCGCTAAATAAAAGTGGGGGGGTCCGCTGCGCTTGACCCGCTCTACAAGAAGGTACGCACAACGCACCCTACGAAAGGGTCCGGCGGGCCAAAGGCCCGCCCTACGACCCTGTTAGGTCAATGGTACCGACTGGGGCACGCTGCGCTTAGCCCCAGGCACGCGAGCGAGATCTATACGGGCCCGCCGTGTGTTCACGACGGGCTAAATGATTGGCGGGGCGAAGCCCCGCCTTACGCACTGGCGGAGGTGCTGGCTTGATCCAGGTTGTTGAGCGGCTCGACGAGGTTTGGAGGCAACGGCTCGAAGGGTACTTGGCGCGTGCGGGCGCCCGGGCTGGTGCGAGCGGTGAGCACGACCCGCGCTGGCTAGAGGTGCTGCGGGAGGGCCTGGGGCACAGGCCGATCGCGCTGGTGGCTGGCAGGAACGGGTCTGCTGGCGGGGAGGAGATCCGGGGTTACCTTCCGCTGGCGCTGGTGAGGAGCCGGTTGTTCGGGCGGTTTCTGGTGAGTTTGCCATACTTGAACCGGGCCGGCGTGGTCGCTGATGACGCGGAGGTTGCGTCGGAGTTGATCGAACAAGCGGTGGAGTTGTCGGAGGAACTCGACGTGCGGTACCTGGAGTTGCGGCAGGGCGGGGTTTGCTCGCAGCACCGGGCTTTCAATGCGACGCGTGGCGAAAAGGTGCGCATGGTGCTGCCGCTTCCGCAGACGCCGGAGGAGCTTTGGAGGGCGATCCCGAGCAAGGTACGCAACCTGGTTCGCAAAGGCGATGGGACGGGGCTGACGATCCGTTGGGGCGGGCGGGAATTGGTCGATGACTTTTACCGTGTGTTTGCGGTGAACATGCGCGACCTGGGCACGCCGGTGTATCCCCGGAGGTTGTTCGAGGCGATCGTGCGGTGGCTGAGCGACCGGGCGGAGCTGGCGGTGGTGGATTGCGGGGGTCGGCCGATGGCGGGGGCTTTGCTGGTGCACGACCCCGGGGTGACGCAGGTTCCCTCGGCCAGCAGCCTGCGGGCGTACAACCATACGAACGCGAACATGTGGATGTACTACCGGTTGCTGGCGCGGGCGGTGGAGCGTGGGAGTCGGGAGTTTGACTTTGGCCGATCGACGGTGGATTCGGGGACGTATCGGTTCAAGAAGCAGTGGGGTGCTCAGCCGCAGCCGACGGTCTGGCAGTATCACCTAAGGTGTGGGGATTTAGGTGATATGCGGCCGGAGAGCCCGAAGAACCGGCGGCGGGTGGCGGTGTGGCAGAGGCTGCCGGTGTGGGTGACCCGGTTGGTGGGGCCGGCGATCGTGCGGGGGATTCCGTGAGGGTTGGACCAGGCTTTTGCAGCGGTTTGTTCCGGGGCATCGCTCCGCTCTGCCCCAGCCACCCGGCCGAGGGTTGCCACCCGCGGCTGTTGGGGTTGACGGCACCGGCTGGGGCACGCTGCGCTTAGCCCCAGGCACCCGACATCAATGAGTGGCGGGGCAAAGCCCCGCCCTACGAATGGTCCGCACAGCGGACCCTACGAGGCTGCGCTTAGCCCCAGGCACCCGAGCGGGATCTATACGAGCCCGCCGTGTGTTCACGGCGGGCTAAATAAGCGGCGGGTCCACTGCGATTGACCCGCCCTACGAATGGTGCGCACAGCGGCGCCCTACGAAGAAGGATTCGGCGGGCCGAAGGCCCGCCCTACGGGCCCGCCGTGTATTCACGGCGGGCTAAATGTCGTTGGCAGGTCGATGACCTGCTCTACAGATTTGCGCTTAACACCAAGCACCCATCCGATTGCGCGGGCGATTAGGCCTTGGAAGTGCTGGGGGTTTCGGCCAGGTCGGGCATGAGGGGGACGGTCTTGGGTTCGAGGGAAAGGGGGATGATCAGGCTGAAGGTGGCGCCCTTGCCGAGGTCGCTTTCGAGCTCGATGCGGCCCTGGAGCAGGTGGGCCAGTTCGCGGCTGATGGTCAGGCCCAGGCCGGTGCCGCTGTGTTCGCGGGTGACGGTCGAGTCGAGCTGGGTGAACTTTTCGAAGATCCGCTCGTGCTGATCGACGGGGATGCCCGGGCCGGTGTCGGCGACGCTGACGCAGACCTCGGCGGGCGGCTCAGCCCCTTCCCTGGGCTGGCCGGCTTTGGGGGCTGGCAGGAGCTTGGCGGAGAGTGTCACCGAGCCTTCGGGCGGGGTGAACTTCACGGCGTTGGAGAGGAAGTTGAAGATGATCTGCTGGAACTTGCCCGCGTCGGTCTGGACCAGCGGGATGTTGGGTTCCAGGGAGAGGGTGAGCTTGATGTTGCGCTTCTCGGCCTGGGGGCGGATGAGGTTGATCAGGCCCTCGCAGGTGTCGGCGACGCTGAGGGAACTAACGCGGACGTCCATGCGACCGGCTTCGATCTTGGCCAGGTCCAGCAGGTCGTTGATCAGGTCCAGGAGCTGGCGGCTGGAGGCGATGATGTTGCTGACGTAGCGGAGCTGTTTTTCGTTGGCCGGCTCTGGGGCGGTCTTGATGGATTCCTCGAGGACTTCGGCGAAGCCGATGATCGAGTTCAACGGGGTGCGCAGCTCGTGGGAGACGTTGGCGAGGAACTCGCCCTTGATCTTGTTGGCCTCGTAGAGGGTGACGTTGGCTTCGGCCAGCTCGCCGAGTTTCAGGTCCAGGCTCTTGTTGATGCTGCGGAGCTGGTCCTGGTTGCGTTTGAGGTTTTCGAGCATGGTGTTGAACATGTCGGAGAGCTGTTCGAACTCGTCGCCGGTGTTGATGTCGGAGCGGATGGCCAGGTCGCCCTCGGAGATTTTGGCGGCGGTGTCGCGGAGGACGCGGACGGGGGAGAGGATGATGCGGGTGGTGATGAACCAGAACGTGCCGATGGCCAGCAGGCCGGCGAGGAGCCCGGCGGCGACGATGTAGACGCGGTTGAGCATGAGCTGGCGGTGGGCCAGGTCGGAGTGGAGGGAGATCAGCAGGACGAATTCGAGGGGGTTGGGGATGGAGGCGGGCTCGAGCTTTGAGGCTGTGGGGGGGATGGGGGCTTTGGCCTGGCGGAGGCGTAGGAGGTCGGATTCGCGGACGGCCCGGGCGTAGAGGCAGACGGTCTTGCCGTCTTCGTCGCTGACCATGCGGAAGAAGTGGCGGCGGTCGGGGCGGGAGGCGAAGTAGTCCAAGGCTGCGGCAAAGAAGGGGTCGTCGGCGATGGCGGGGTCGAAGTCGGCCTTGGGCACTGCGCGGAACGTGGCATGCTCATCGCGCTGGCCTGGCTGGATGGGGCGCTGAGGCGGGACGAAGGCGGCGTCTTCGGCCTCGACGAAGCCGCTGAGCCAGACCTCCGCGAGTTTTTGGGCGGCTTCCTGCTGGCCCTCACGCACGAGGGTTTGCATGCGGACCCAGCCGACGGACAGCGCGGCGGTGATGATCAGCAACACCGCGGCGCCAAAAAGGAGCTGGCACTTGTTCGCCAGGCTGATTCGGACGGAATTGGACACGGCTGGCCTGCTTGGAAAAAAGTTGCTTCGGCGGTGCGGAGGCCCGCTTTACTACGGGTGTTTTAGCCGCGGGTTGCCATCCTCGGCCAGGGCTAGTGCGCCGAGCGTCCCCCTGCGTTCACCTCGGCGTAGCCAAGCCCCGCCCTACGGATGGTGCGCACCGCGAGCTCTACGGGAAAATCGGGACCGGGCGTCTGGGCCAACTCTTATGTTATAGGTTTATCGTCGTGTTTGGGGAGGC
>JAJUHR010000283.1 GCA_029267795.1 Planctomycetota bacterium | reverse complement strand
GTCGGGCGTTCGATCTGCTGGGCGTAACGTTGGGCGAAGTGGCGTGCCAGTTGAGGGATGTCCTCACGGCGCTGGCGTAGGGGCGGGAGGTGGATCTGGGCGCCCTTGATCCGGAAATACAGGTCCTCGCGGAAGCGGTGGTCGCGGACCATCGCGTCCAGGTCGCGGTTGGTGGCGGAGATCAGCCGGACGTCGACGTGGTGCGGCTCGTTGGAGCCCATGCGGACGACCTCGCCGCTTTCCAGGGCCCGCAGCAGCTTGGCCTGCATGGTCATGGGCATGTCGCCGACCTCGTCGAGGAACAGCGTGCCGCCGTCGGCGTATTCGAATCGCCCCTGCCGCTCGCGGTCCGCCCCGGTGAAGGCGCCCTTGACGTGGCCGAACAGCTCGTCCTCGAGGATCGAGTCGCTTAGGCCGGCGCAGTTGAGCGGGACGAAGTGCCTCTTGGCCCGGCGGGAGTTGTTGTGCAGGGCCTGGGCGACCAGCTCCTTGCCCGTGCCGGATTCGCCGGTGATCAGGACCGGGATGTTGCTAGGGGCGATCTGCCGCAGGGTGGTGATCACCTGCCGGATGGCGGCCGAGGAGCCGATGAGGCCCTCGAAGCCGACGGCTTGGTCGAGCTTCTGGCGCAGGCGGGTGTTCTGGGCGCGCAGCGTCACGGCCTGGATCGCGTGTTGCGCCAGGTTGCGGAACACGTCCAGGTCCAGGGGTTTCTCGATGAAGTCGTAGGCGCCTTGCTTCAGGGCTGTCTTGCACGTGGGCACGTCCCCGTGGGCGGTGACGAGGATCGTCTCGGCGTTGCGTTGGGTTTGGCGTGCCGCGGCCAGGACCTGCAAGCCGTCCTCCTGGCCGTTCATGACCAGGTCGGTGATGACCAGGTCGAACTGCCCGTGGCGCAGCTCTTCCTGGGCGCTGGGCAGGTCGTGGACGATCGTGCAGATGTGGCCGAGCCGGCGGAGGCCTTCGGCCATGACCTCGGCGTGCTCCACTTCGTCGTCCACCACGAGGATTTGGGCGGTCGGGCTGTCGGGGTCCTTGCGCATAGCCACGGGATCGCGTTATTCTACGCGGGACCGCGGCGTGGACCAGGGCCCCCAGCCGCCGCGGTGGAACGAGGGCCGCATGCCGCGATCGCTTCCCACGCCCCAGCCCGTCCTGCCCCCGGCGCCGGTCGGGCTGACCGCCCCGGCCGTTCGAACCATCGGCTGCGTTAGTTACCTCAACGCCAAGCCGCTAATCGAAGGGCTGCAGGGGCGGCTCGACCCGGCGGTGCGATTTGACGTGCCCAGCAGGATGCTCGGCCTGCTCGAATCGAACGAGGTCCACGTGGCGCTGTGCCCCGTGATCGACTACTACCGCTCCGGTTCACCGCTGGCGGTCCTGCCCGTGGGAGGGATCGGCTGCCGGGGGGCGACGCTGACCGTGCGGCTGTTCAGTGGAGTCCCGTTCGAATCGGTCACGCGTGTGCACGTCGACCGCGACAGCCACACCAGCGTGGCGCTATTGAAGGTGATCTGGTCTGAACGGTACGGGCGCAGGCTCGCCACCGTCCCGCGTGGGGGAGCGGCCGCTCACCCGCCGCAGGTTGACCCCGAGGCGGTGCTGCTGATCGGGGACAAGGTCGTGACCGATCAACCTCCGGAAGATCGATACCCCTACCAGTTGGACCTGGGACAGGCCTGGCATGAGCTGACCTCGCTGCCGTTCGTCTTCGCGGTGTGGATGTGCCACCGGGACGCGGAGCTTGGGGACCTGCCGCGGTTGCTGGCCAGCCAACGGGAGCACAACGCCCGTCGCATCGGACAGATCGCGGAGCGCTACGCGGCAGAACACGGCTGGGACCCGGGACTGGCGCGGCACTATCTGGGCCGGTTGATCCGGTACGAGGTCGGCGCTGAGGAGCTGGGCGCCATCGAGCGATTCGCGGAAATGGCCCACGCCCTGGGTCTTGTGAGTGACCCGGGCCCCTTGCGAATCCACGGGTGAAAGCCGTCGCGGATCTCCCGCTGGCTTGCGGGCGCTTCGATCGGCCACATTTCCATCTTCCACACGGCCCGGATCACGATTCCGCGATGCGGCCAGTGCTGGTAAGAAACTGAGCGGCGGATCGCGAGGGTTGTGCGACCCATGCGGGCTGGGATGGCTGCGCCCTAGGCGGCGCATATCCGGGCCCTGGGGGCTGCACCGTCCGTAGCACAAAAGAAGAGCGGAGATTCCTCGGGGAGGGTGAATTGCGACGATCGCATGCCCGATAAAGCGCGAGCAAGAGGAGAAAGTCATGTTCAAGCACGGTGCGCTCGCTTTGCTCGTGACGCTGAGCGGGCTACTGGGGGGCGGGAGCGGGCTGATCTCTGGCAGGGGCGCCGGGGTCTACGCCCAGGCACACCCCCCTACCACGATGCCCGCCCAAGCCTCCACAAGTCATGACGTTGCGGCGTCCAGTGGCACCACAGGCGACCAGGCCGAGTCAGTCGTGGATCCCGAGTTGCTCGAGCAGGCCGAGGCCGGCAACATTCAAGCTCAGTACGACCTGGCCTGCGTCTATCAAACGGGGCGGGGCGGCCCGTACGACTTTGGGCAGGCGACCCGGTGGTTTCTTGAGGCGGCGCAGCGCGGCCACAGGCAGGCCGCCGCGATCGTCACGGCGATTTACTGCAGTGGCGCCGGCAGCGACCAGGACTACGACCACGCCCGGCAGTGGGTGATCCTCGCCGCCGAGCGGGGCAACCCCCACGCCCAATTTGCCCTGGGGCAGATGTACGCGCTGGGCCGTGGCCTGGAGCACAACCCGCAGGAAGCCGCGTCGTGGCTGCGGAAATCGGCCGAGTCGGGCTACGCCGCGGCGCAGGCGAACCTCGGCCGCTGTTACGACCTGGGCATGGGCGTGGATCAAGACGCCGCCGAAGCAGCTAAGTGGTATGCCCTGGCTGCGGAACAGGGTTACACCGCGGCGCAAAACCTGCTGGGGCTGTGCTACGACCAGGGCCGGGGTGTCCCGCAGGATTACATCAAGGCCGCGGAACTGTTCGCCAGGACCGCTGAGCAGGGCAGCGCCATCGGCCAGACCAACCTCGGCGTGAAATATGCGCTCGGCCAGGGGGTCCCACAGAATTTCGAGTTAGCGATGAAGTGGAGCCTGTGTGCCGCCCAGCAGGGCAACGCCGACGCGATGAACAACATCGCCCACATGTACTACCACGGCCAGGGTGTCGCGAAAGACCTATCCAAGGCGGCGCAGTGGTACACCCGCGCCGCCCAGAGCGGCCACGTCCAAGCCCAGAACATCATCGGGATGATGTACGCCACCGGGCAGGGTGTGGCGAAAGACTACCC
>JAJUHR010000447.1 GCA_029267795.1 Planctomycetota bacterium | reverse complement strand
GGTGCTGTGTGGTACCCCGTTTTGTCAGCGGTCCTGAGACGATTTTATCCTGGCGGCGGGATGCGGGCGATGAGGGATGGGTCGGCGGGGCATTGGATTCGGGGCGGGACACTGGCGGGATGGCGGGCGAATCGGTAATTTGCAGTCCGTGGGACCCCCGCGGGCTGAATCACCCGTGACTTCTGCCGAGCGTGCAGCGTGGGCGAGGGGCTCGGGCCGCGGCAGGGATGGCGATGTGCCTGGAGCAGCGGGATCGACTCGCCGATTGCTGTCCTGAACCGTTCTCTTTGCGGTGGAACCATCATGAGCGCGATGAGCGAGCCGGTGACGAGCAAGACGTACGACGTGTGGTCCTGGTTCTATGACCGCACGTTCGGGAGGCTGGTGAAGGTCCGGCAGGCCCGCGCGATCCAACACCTGCGGGCCAAGAGCGGCGACCGGGTGCTGGACATCGGCGTGGGCACGGGGATGCTGCTGCCGCTGTACCCCCGGGACGTAACGGTGGTGGGGATGGACCTGAGCAGCGGGATGTTGGCCAAGGCGGCGCTAAAGCGGGCGGAGCTAGGGCTGGAGCACTGCCTGCTGGTGCGGGCCGACGCGATGCTGCCCCCGTTTGCCCCGGCGAGCTTCGACCACATCGTGATCACGCACACGCTGAGCGTGGTGAGCGACCCGGGGCGTTTGCTGCGGCTGGCGGCGAAGTTGCTCAAGCCCAACGGCCGGATCATCCTGCTGAACCATTTTCAGTCGACGCGGCCGGTGATCGCCTGGTTTGAAAGGGTGCTCAACCCGTTCTTCGTGAAGATCGGATGGCGGAGCGATATCGCGCTGGAAGACGTGCTGAGCGGGGTGGAGCTGCAGATCGAATATCTGTTCAAGGTTCGGCCGCTGGATCTGTGGCAGATCATCGTCTTGACGCACTCGAAGAGCGGTGCGCCCCGGCGCGAGATTCAGGCTGCCGCGAGGCTGTCGGGCGGCGCGGGCCTGGCGGGCTTGGGTGCGGCTGTTCGCGGCGAGCTGGCAGTGCAAGCCGGTGGGTAACCGGGCTTCAGACCCCGGCCCCCCGGAGCCTCCGAACCCCCGGAATCTTTTGAATCCTCGGCCTGCGGAATTCTCAACGGCTTGACCGGTCGCCTGCTCGACTGGCCGCGAACCCTACCCCTGACATGACCGCTGATCCAGACTTGCCGACTCCCGCTGCGCCCCGGTGCCCTGCCGTGAGGGTCCAAGCCGGGGGGCCTCGCGCCTGCGCGGGTGGCTGGTGGTTCGCGCGATGGCTGAGGCTCAGGGTGGTGAGGTTCGCGGCGTGGCCTGTGGTGTCACTTCGCTCGATCGCAGACACGGCGACGGACCGCATGAAGTCTTTGGTGGGTCCGCTGCGCTTGACTCGCCCTACGGCGAAGGTGTGCAGAGCGCACCCTACGCGACTCACCCTCACCCGGCCTCTCCCTCGAGGGAGAGGGGTTGAGAGAGTCACGGGTTGCGAGCCGCGACCGAGGCTTAAAAGCAAGGGCTTGTTGTGGTGTCGCTTTACGGCGTGGGGTTTGGTGTGGGCGGTGTGCGCTGCGGCGATGGGTTTCCAGGGTTCTACTGAACCACAGCCGGCGGGGGAGGCGGGGCCCGTCGGAACGGTGGCGGTCACGGGTGAGGGTGAGCTGGACCTGATCGCCCAT
>JAJUHR010000308.1 GCA_029267795.1 Planctomycetota bacterium | reverse complement strand
TCACCAGGGCGCATGGCGCGGTGCCGCAGGAACCGAGGCACTGGGCGGTGAGCAGGGTGAAGCGGCCGTCGTCGGTGGTTTGGCCGACGTCGATGCCGAGCCTGGCCTTGATCTTTTCCAAGAGCTCGGCTTGGCCGAGCAATTCGCAGCTGAGCGACTCGCAGACCATGATCAGGTACTTGCCCTTGGGCTGGAGCCAGAACTCCTCGTAGAAGGTGGCGGTGTCCAGCACGTCAGCGGGCTGGAGCTCCAGGAAGGCGGCGATCTCCTCGACCGCTTGGTAGGGGATCCAGTGGTGCTTTTCCTGGACCGCGTGGAGGACCGGGAGGGTCGCGGCTCGTTTGGTGGGGTAACGTGGCAGGACCTCCGCCTGGAGGTGGGCTTGGAGCTGCTCGTCCAAGTAAGGCTCGGCACGACGCTCGATCTGTGTTCCCGCTGAATTTTTAACGATCCAAGCCATGGGAGAAAACGTTTTGGCGGCGGGCCGAAGGCCCGCCCTAAGGGCCCACCGTGTATTCACAGCGGGCTAAATCGTTGGCGGGGCAAAGCTCCGCTCTACAACCCTCATTGGCAGGTCGATGACCTACCCTACAAGTGGTGCGCACAGCGCACCCTACGAACCCCCCCTATCGGTCCAGTTCGGCGGCGATGACATTCAGGCTCCCAAGGACCGCGACGGCGTCCGCGAGCAGGTGGCCCTCGATCAGCTTAGGGAACACCTGGTAATTGATGAAGCTGGGGGGGCGGCACTTAGCCCGCCAGGGGCGCGGTCCGCCGTCGCTAACGATATAGAACCCCAGTTCGCCGTTGGCGGTTTCGTTGGCGGCATAGGCTTCGGCGATCGGGGCTTGCCAGCCGCGGTTGGTCATGATGAGCTCGAAGTGATGGATGAGTCCTTCGATCGAGCCGTAGACCGAGGCCTTATCGGGGATGTGCATCTTGCCATCGTCCCCGACGTTCATCGGTCCGGGGGGTATGTTGTCGATCAATTGATCGATGATGGCGGCGGACTGCTTGACCTCTTCCAGGCGGACGAGGTAGCGGGCCAGGGCGTCGCCGGTAGTGGCGATGGGGACCTTGAATTGCACGGCGGGGGCGCCGCGGCCGTCCCAGTTGTCGGCGTAGCAGAGGTAGGGTTCGTCCTTGCGCAGGTCGCGTCGCGTGCCGCTAGCGCGGGCGACCGGGCCGGTGAGGGACCAGGCGATCGCGTCGTCGCGGCTGATGGCGCCGATGCCCTCGGTGCGGTCGCGGAAGATGCGGTTGCGGTTGAGCAGGTTTTCGATGTCGGCGACGGCGGGGGGCAGCTGCTCGTGGATGAAGCGCTTGACCATGCTGCGGAAGACGGCTTCGTCGGGCAGGTCGCTCATAGCCCCCCCGACGCGGGTCCAGTCCGGGTGGAAGCGCTGGCCGGAGAGGTAGTCCATGATGTCGTAGATGCGTTCGCGCTCGTTGAAGCCGTAGAGGAAGGCGGTGAAGGCCCCCAGGTCGAGGGCGGCGGCCCCGATGCTGAGCAGGTGGTCCTGGATGCGGCCGAGCTCGGCGAGGATGGTGCGGACGGCCTTGCAGCGTGGGGTGGGGTCGATGCCGAAGAGCGTCTCGACCGCGGTGTGCCAGGCGATGTCGTTGGCGATGGGCGAGACGTAGTTCATCCGGCTGACGATGGTGACGTACTGGTTGTAGTCCAGGTGTTCGGCGAGCTTTTCGAAGCCGGAATGCAGGTACCCGATGTGCGGGGTGGCGCGGACGATGCGTTCGCCATCGAGCTCGAGCACGATCCGCAGGGTGGTGTGGGTGGCGGGGTGCTGGGGTCCGAAGTTCAGGGTCCAGCGGTCGCCTGGTGCGGCGGTGTGATCGGGTTCCCTAAGATAAGGGGTGGTCTCGACGTCGACGTCCAATGGCTTTAGGTCGTAAGGCATCGGTGGAACCGACGGGTTGAGCTGGGAACCGGCCGGGTTGAGCGAGATTGTAGTGGGCGTGGTGCGGTCAAGCCAACGGCTGGTGGTGGTGCCGGCGCCCGATGGGCCGGCGGCTGCGGGCGCGGGCGAAGATGTTTTCCCATCTTGCGCAGGGTCGCCCTGTGATAACGCATGACCGATGAGGCTGGCCAATTCGTCAAGCGGCTCGCGGTGCAGGAGGGGTTCGACCTGGTGGGGATCGCTCCCGCGCAGGCGACGGAGCACGAGGGGTATATCCACCGGTGGCTGGCGGAGGGCCGGCATGGGGAGATGGGCTACCTGGGAGACCATTTGGAGGAGCGGCTGGACCCGCGGAAGTTCCTAGCTGGGGCGCGGTCGATCGTCTGCGTCGCGGCGTTTCACGAGGCGGAGGCGATGGGGGCGGGTGAGGCGGAATCGGCGTCGGGCTGCGAAGCATCGGGTCGCGTGGCCCGTTACGCCTGGGGTGGGGATTACCACAGGGTCTTCAAGGCCCGGCTGGGTCGGGTCGTGGACGCGATGCGGGCGCGGTGGCCCGAACACGCGTACCGGGCGGCGGTGGACACTTCGCCGGTCCTCGAACGGGAGCACGCGCAGCGCGCGGGCCTGGGGTGGGTCGGCAAGCACACGGTGCTGATCCACCCGCGGCGGGGTTCCTGGTTTCTCCTGGGCGAGATTGTCACGACCGTTCCGCTGCCGGTGGACGCTCCTGAAACGGATCACTGTGGCACGTGCACACGCTGCATCGAGGCGTGCCCGACGCGGTGCATCAGCCCGTACGGGTTGGACGCGTCGCGGTGCGTGGGGTATTTGACCGTCGAGCACCGGGGGCTGATCGATCCGGGGTTTCACGAGGCGGTCGGGGATTGGCTGGCGGGTTGCGATGTGTGTCAGGAGGTGTGCCCGTACAACGATCCGCGTCGGGCTGACCAGCCCCCGCCCCCGCCCCCGCCCCCGGAAGCCCCAGAACCCCCGGAATCCCCGGAAAGTGAAGGTTCGATGGCGTTGTCTCCAGACCGCGCGGCTGCCAGGAAGGATACGGCTTTCCCGCTGCTGGAGGTTTTGGGTTGGGACGCAGCGGGGCGACAAGCGGCGGTACGCGGGTCGGCTTTACGCCGGATCAGGCTTGAG
>JAJUHR010000303.1 GCA_029267795.1 Planctomycetota bacterium | reverse complement strand
GCGGGGGCCGGGTGGGTGTACGACGAAGACACGGGCAACTTGTACGCCAACACCACGACCGAAACCGATCAGGCTGGCAAGCTCTACAAGGACTATTGAGCCCCCCCGGGTGGCCCTCCCGGATGGCCTCTCGGGTCGCCCGAGAGCGGCGCGGCTGGCAAGGCTGGTAGCCGGCAAACAGGGCTGGTGCGGCTGAAGCCCTCAAGCAGTGACGAGTTTTTTTCTTACGCGGCATCCACCTCTCCGCTGGGCCCCCTTGTTCATACAAGTGGGAGGCCCAGCGGCTGTCGTTTCCGCCGGGGGGTTGCTGCCGCGACCGCAGCCGGTGGCGTGGCGTGGAGACGGTGAACCATGGGGCTATGGCGTCGAACTCATCCCGGGAACCTGCGATCCACGGGGTTCACGCTGATCGAGCTGGTGATCGTCGTCATGATCGCCGCGGTGATGACCGGCATCGCTGCGGGTCGGTACGGCCAAGCCCTGGCGCGGTATCGGGCGGATCACGCGGCGCGGCGGATCGCGGCCGACTTGGCGCTGGCCAGGAGCGAAGCGAAGACCACCGGGAACAGCGTCACGGTCAGTTTCGACCCGGCCCAGGATCGGTATCAGGTTTTTAACGTCCGGGGTCTGAACAATCCGGAGAGCGGGTATTCGGTGGCGCTGGGCGAGGCGCCTTACGGTTCGACGCTGGTCAGCGCTGCGCTGGGAGGCGATGCGGCTGTGGTTTTCAATGGCCACGGCGTCCCGGACAGCGGGGGGACGGTGGTGGTCCAGTCCGGGGCAGCCGAGAGAACCGTGTCGTTGAACGCGGACACGGGCCGGGCGACGATCCCATGATTCGAGGCAGGTCCACCGGTGGCGAATCGCGGTTTCGAGCGGGCGTCCGTGCCAGGCGAATCGGGGCGACGCTGATCGAAGTCGTCCTGGCGACGGTGGTGATCGCTGTCCTGATGGGGTCGATGATGTCGATGGTCCTGCTGAGCTCGCGGGCCATCGATAGCGGTACGTCGTCGACCGCCAAGACTGCGGAAGCGAGGGAATTGATCGACGATCTGACCGCTGAGCTGGGGCTAGCGCAAAGCGTCGAGTCGCTCGATGACAAATCGGTCACGTTCACGGTGCCCGACCTGACGGGTGATGGAGGCGTGGACACGATCAGCTACGCCTGGTCGGGGGTGGCGGGCGACCCCCTGACGCGCCGGCTTAACAACGGGCCGGAGGCGATCCTTGCTGAGGGCGTGCACCTGCTGAATTTCACGTATCTGCTGCGGGCCATACCGGGGCTTGCGGGTGTGGCGCCGCTGGTGGTGTATGGGAAGTCTGGCGCCACCGCACCGATGTACCGCGCATGGACGGGTTCGCAGTGGTCCGAGGAAGGGGCTGCCAACGAGATCGGCGACAAGGCCCGATGGGTGGTGGCGGTTGCCTGCCCAACCCGCGACGAGATCGCTGCGGGTGTGCTCGACGACGCCGATGAGATCAGCCTGCAGATTTTCGACGGGTCCTCGTGGTCGGGGGTTTCGCAGGTCACCGGGAACTGCGGCGAAGGAAGTGAACGGCGGTTTGATATGGCCTACGAGCAGTCGTCGGGCGATCTGTTGATCGTGTATCGGTACGCAGGCAACAAGGCCTATCGCTATCGCACGTACAACGGGCAATCGCTGTCGAACGAGATGACGCTGGCGCTTCCAGACAACGTCAACGCGAGATGGATCAGGCTGGCCCCCAAGAAGGATTCGGACGAGATCGTGCTTGTCGTGCTAGACGGTGATAAGAAGGTCGCCGCGGCGGTCTGGAATGGCTCGGCGTGGACGAACAGCGTGTTTCTGGAAGGCAAAGCGAAAAAAGCGGGCAGGGAAGGGATCGCCGCCGCGTACGAGAGCCTCAGTGGTCGAGCCCTGGTGGCATGGACTGCGGACAAAGCCAAGATGTTCAGATTTCGGATTTGGGACGGCAGCACTTGGTCCCAGGAGTACGACGGGCCGGACTTGGGGAACGACGGGGAACCGCAGTGGCTCAAGATGGCGTCCGATCCCACGAGCGATCAGATCGTCATCGGCATGTTCGACGGAGACTCGACCGTCAAGATGGCGGTGTGGAACGGGTCGTCCTGGGGGAGTCTTCTGACGGTCGAAACCCATGCGCCCGACACCGAGGGCCGGCCGTTTGACGTCGCGTACACCCCTACCGGCGGTCAAGCCCTGGCGGTGTGGGGGAGAAAGAAGTCAAACGACTGCTTCTACCGGGTCTGGGACGGGAGCAGTTGGTCCAACGAGCAGACCGGCCCTGGGTTGAGCAACAAGGTCAAGTGGGTGCAGTTGCGTCCCGGCCAGACGGGGAATGAGATCTTTGTGGGGACGATGCTTAAGAACAGCGGCGCGATCGAGCTGATGCGGTGGAACGGCTCGAGCCTGGGCGCACCCCAGCAAATCACCGCGAATTCAGGCGTCAAGGCGGAGTGCGAGGCATTCATGATCGCTGTCCCGCCGGCGGAAGAGTGAATGGATTTTGTAGCGAGAGAGCCGAGGATGCGGCGAAGCAACTCAGACAGATCGGCCGGGTTCACGCTAATCGAGGCGATGATGTCGATCGTGATCGTCGGCGTGATGGTGGTGGCGGCGCTGACCACGTTGGGCGGGTCGGCGCAATCCCAGAGGGTCCGGGCGTCGCGGTTGCTGAGGCCCGCCCTGGCGCAGCAGCTGATGAGCGAGATCCTCCAGACGCGGTACCAAGAGCCCGACGAGGCCCCGGTGCTGGGCAGGGAGTCGGGGGAATCAGCGGGGTCCCGCGCGGCGTATGACGACGTGGACGACTACGACGGGTGGGCCGAGTCGCCGCTGAAGACCAAGGATGGCAGCGCGGTCGCCAACACCAGCGGCTGGACGCGGCAGGTGACCGTGGCGTATGCGAACCCGCAGAACCCGAAAAACACCAAGCCGAACGAGACGGGGCTCAAGAAGATCGTGGTCACGGTGACGGATCCGCAAGGGCGAGTGGTAACCCTGACGGCGCTGCGAAGCGAGTCCAGCGTGTTCGATCAGCAGCCGGTGCAGGACACGACGTACGTGGGGTGGGTCGGGGTGGAACTGCAGATTGGCGATGCATCCAGCGCGAGG
>JAJUHR010000143.1 GCA_029267795.1 Planctomycetota bacterium | reverse complement strand
TGGACGTGATCCAGGGTACGCCCGTGTGCATCCGCGTGGTCGACATGCCGCAGGGGTAAAGGCAGGAAAACCATCCCTAAATACCGCGAGTTTCCACCTCACCCGCTCACACCGGTTTCCCACTAAAACGCTCCAGGATCACCGGCAGGTTGGCGGTGAATTGGCTGCGCGACAGGACAAAGTCCGCCCCGTGCTCGCGGGCAGCGTGCAGCTGCTCCGTTGCCGCGTGCGAACCGAACGCCACCACGGGGATCGACGCGTCGTGCTCCTTGGTCTGCCGGATCAGGCCCAGCCCCGCCTCGCCCAGGCCCAGGTCGACGAGCACCGCGGTAACCGGCTCGTTGAGCTTCCCATCGTTCACGCGGTCTAGACGATTGGCCAGCGCTGCCGCGTCACGCGCCGGCCGGCTGGGGACCCCTAGAGCCTCGGCGGTCGAGCCGATCTTGGTCGCGAAGATCAGGTCTGAGCAGCAATACACCACCATGCTGATGCGCCATCATATCCCCGGCGCGGCCAGGCGGGCGGGAGTGCTGAACAAAGCTCCGATGTGGTACTGGACAAGGGGGCGGGGCGTTTTCCAGGGGGTGTTTCCGGGGAGCTTCCGGGGGTTCAGACGGGGTATTCTGGCTGCTGCTGCCAGTCCAGCTCGGTCGTGCCGGGGATGCCGTGGTACTCCCGCGGGAACCGATAGTCCTTGCGGAGCGGGTGGCCCACCCAGTCCTCGGGCAGCAGGATCCGCCGCAGGTCGCTGTGCCCATCGAACACGATGCCCATCAAGTCGTACGCCTCGCGCTCGTGCCAATCGGCAGCGGGCCAGATATCCATAACCGAAGGGATGTGCGGACGATCGCGGTCGACGAACACCTTCACCGCGAACCAGTGCCGCTGCGTGGTCGAGTATAGGTCGTACACGGCGCACAGCTGGTTATCCGCCACGTAGTCCACCGCGGTCAGGCACCCCAGCCAGTCGAAATCCAGTGAGGGTTCGCCCCGGAGGAACTCCGCGATCGCCCGCCAATGCCCCCCCGTCGTGTGCACCCGCGGGTGCTTGTCCTGCGGCAGCGATTCGGTGACGGCCGGACCGAACTTCGACTTGAGCAACTCAGCGATCTGAACGGGGGTCATAGCGGATTCACTCACTGTAGGTTCGTGGCGTGTTTATCGTAGCGACCGACGCGACCGACGCCAAAAAACAGTGGGTAGGGGGCAAAACCCGGATTCGGAGGCAGTACCCATTCTACCCTTGTCCCTTGAGCACAAAAGGCATCGTCGGCAGCTGCCGGTCCAGGATCGCGCGGGCATAAACGCATAGCAGCCGGTTCGCGCGAGCAACGGCCTCGGGGTCGAACGGGAGCTCCACAGATACAGGATCAACGCCCCCGGCTACAGCCCGCAATACCCGGATCGTTTCGTGTCGGACCCGCCAGACGCCACGCCGAGCGGAGGACGCCTGATGCCCCCCCGCGACCAGTCCCCCAGTTCGTGCATCGAATGTGTAGGCGCGTTGTTCCGCCAGTGGCTCACCACTTCGCGCGTCGCGCTGCAGCTGCGGCCGATACCCACAGTCCTCCAGCAACTGCCACTGAAACGCAAGCAGAGCGGCCTGGTGGCGTGCCGGTTCCGCCAGCGCTTCCAGGAACGCCTGCAGAGCGTCGAACACCTTCGGGTGTGGATCGTGGTCAGCCAGGAACGCGCCCGCCAAGTCCGCCGCGTACAAGCCCAGCCGCTGGGCGGCCAAGTCTCGCCTTAAGTGCCAGTAGGGATTCTGCAGGTCCCACTCGGTGAGGGTCGCCAGCTCGGTCGACGGCTTGGTCACGCCCACCACCTGCCCGAGGGTCAGCAGCTCGATGCCGCCGCTGAACCGCGCCACAGCCCCCGGGCTGGTCCGTTTGGACCCCTTCGCTAGCCCGCGGATTTTACCGTGCTGCTGAGTGAGCAACGCGACGATCTGGCTGGTCTCCGACCAGTCCAGCAGACGGATGCAGATGGCTTGATCCTTGAACCGGGGCATGGGTGCCGAACCGCCCCTTACCCGATCGCCGAAAGTTGCCGCTCCAGGTCCGCCGCCTCGCGCTCCGCCGCAGCGAGCTGGTCGCGCGTCTGTTGCACGAGGTTCGCCGGGGCCTTGGCGAGGTACGACTCGTTGGATAGCCGACCGCGCAGCGCCGCGACGTTCCTGCTCACCTCTTCCAGCCTCTTCCGCAGCCGGGCACGCTCCGCCTGGGGGTCGACCAGCCCATACAGGTACAACCGAACGCCATCCGCCAGGGCCTCCACCGCGTCCGCGGGTTTGGCGAGGTCCGGGGCAACCTGCGCAACCCGCACGTTCGCCAGCGTTTCGATCAGACCCCGATGGGTAGCGATGGTACTGGCCGCATCGGCACCGGCGGCGATCGAGCAGGGGACTTTCTGCCGCGGAGGCACCTTGTGCGTCGTCCGCACCTGCCGCAGGGCGACGACGATCCGCTGCAAACCCGCGACGGTCGCCTCCGCTTCCGCATCGATCACGCTCGCGTCCACCTTCGGCCAGGCCGCCCGCACCAGCAGCGGGCTTGGCGCAAGCGTCACCCCGGCCACGCCCCGCGCGGGAGCCACCTCGTTCAGCCGCTCCCAAAGCTTCTCGGTGACAAACGGCATCACGGGGTGCAACAGCCGCAGGGCGACGTCCAGGCACGACGCCAGCACGCGCCGCTGCGGGGGGTTGCTCTTGAGCGTCGGCTTAACCGCCTCGATGTACCAGTCGCACAGGTCCCGCCAGAAGAAGTCGTACAGCCCCTGGGCGTAACTGCTGAATTGGAAGCCGGTCAATGCCGCGTCGGTATCCCGCACCACCTGCGCCAGCCGCGACAGGATCCAGCGGTCAGCAAGGGTAAGCTCCGCGTTATCGCCCGCTGCGCCGCTGGGTTCGGCGGATTCCAAGTTCTGTAGCGCGAACCGCCCCGCGTTCCAGAGCTTGTTCGCGAAGTTGCGGCCCAGGTCGAACTTTTCGCTGGTGTTCCGCCCGGTTTGCGGGTCCTTGGTCACTGGCAGGCGCACGTCCTGCGTATCGGTGGTCATCGCCGCCAGCGTGTACCGCATCGCGTCCGACCCGTGGGAGTGGATGATATCCAGCGGGTCCACCCCGTTGCCCAGGCTCTTGGACATCTTGCGTCCCTCGCCGTCTTGGATCATCGCGTGGATGAACACATCGGTGAACGGCAGCCGGCCGAGGAAATACAGGTTGAACATCACCATGCGCGACACCCACAGAGTGATGATCTCCCGGGCCGTGCACAGGACGCTCCCCGGGTTCCAGGTGCGCAGCGCCGCCTCGCCCTCGGGAAAAACATCGGGAAAACTCCCGGGGTCCGGCCACCCCAACGTGCTGAACGGCCACAACGCCGACGAGAACCACGTGTCCAGCACGTCGGGGTCTTGCTTGAATTGCCACTTCTTGAGTGAAGCAAGGATTTCCTCGTCTTTTTCGTCCCGTAAACAGTAGTAATAAAATTCTTCTTCTTGCCCCCGATTCTCCGCAGGGCCCAAGTCGCTGAGTTTTCTTTCATACCTTGCGATACGGCCTTCTTTTTCCCAAGCCCCAAGTTTTTTCAAGAAGTTTTCCGCTTGTTCCTCTTCCCCCTCCCACGCAGCAAACGCGCCTGGAGATCGCCACGCCGGGATCCGGTGCCCCCACCACAGCTGCCGGCTAATGCACCAGTCGCGGATGTTCTCGTGCCACAGCCGGAAGGTGCTGGCGTAACGCGCCGGGTGGAAACGCAGCCGGCCTTCCCAATCCTCGGGTTCGAAGCCCACGCATTGCAACCCGTGGACTTGCCCGAGGCCCCCTTGCTCCGGCGCCATCGCCCGCAGCGCCAACCCCGCCAGTGAATTCCGCGGCACGTCGGTCCCGGGGATCAAGCCCTCGTCCGGCAGCGAGGGGATCTGCCTCTTCGTCGCCACGTACCACTGGTCGCTCAAATACGGCTCGATCGGCACGTGGCTGCGGTAGCTATGTCCCACGCTGTGGCGGTACGGCCGAACGTCTTCAAGCAAATGATTCTTGCGGAACCAATCGACGATCGCCTCGCGGGCCTCGTACCGGTCCAGCCCCAGCGGCAGCGCCTCGCGGTCCGCCCGCGCGAAATCATCCAGGGGCCAGCCGTGCTGATCGCTGATCGCCGCGTCCGGCCCCATCACATTGATGATTGGTAATCCGTGCCGCTGCCCGATCTCCCAGTCGTTGGGGTCGTGCGCCGGCGTCACCTTCAAAAACCCGGTCGCGTACCGGGCCTTGGGGTCTTCACTGTCCGGGTTCGGCAGCACGACGTAATCGTCTTCGATGATCGGCACGATGCGGTTAACGATCGGCAGCCGGACTTTCTTCCCCCGCAGCGCCGCCGCCCGCGGGTCGCGCGGGTTGATCGCCACCGCCGTGTCGCCGAGCATCGTCTCCGGCCGCGTCGTCGCCACGGTCACGTGATCGATCGCCCGCCCATCGATCGTCACCGGCTCCACCAGGGGGTAGCGCAGATACCAGAAATGCCCATCGATCTCGCGCATCTCCACCTCGTCGTCTGCCAGGGCCGTCTGCGTCGCCGGGTCCCAGTTGACCAGCCGCTTGCCGCGGTAGATCAGCCCGTCCTTGAACAGCCGGAAGAACGCCTCACGCACCGCAGCGGCGCACACCGGGTCCATCGTGAACCGCTGGCGGTCCCAGTCGCACGAGCAGCCCATGCGCTTCAGCTGCTCGGTGATCCGCCGTTCGTACTCGTCCTTCCACGCCTGGATCCTGGCGACGAAGTCCTCGCGCTGAAAATCCGTGCGGCGCTTGCCCTCTTCCGCCAGCACGCGCTTCTCGACCACGGTCTGCGTGGCGATGCCCGCGTGGTCCGTGCCGGGGATCCACACCGCATTGTCGCCCAGCATCCGCCGCCAGCGGATCAGGATGTCCTGCAGGGTGTTGTTCAGCGCGTGGCCCATGTGCAGGGCGGCGGTGACGTTCGGCGGGGGGATCACGATGCAGTACGGCGGGCCGCCGTCGCCCGGCTCGGCGTGGAACGCGCGGTCAGCGGCCCATCGCTGCAAGACCTGCGGCTCCACCTCCGCCGGGTTGTATTTGCTCGCCAGTTCGCCCGTCATAGTGGGGTTCATACCGGTCACTCAGCCTGTTTTCGTTTGCAGCCTCAAGCCCACGACGCTAGCGATGATCAGCCCAATGCACAGCACCTTCAAGACCGTGAATGTCTCTTGGAAGAACGCCCAGCCGATCACCGCGATCGCCGCGGTCCCCAGCCCCGCCCAGATCGCGTACGCCACCCCGATGTCAATCCGCTTCAGCGCCATCGCCAGGGACCAGAAGCTGCCGGCATAAAAAACGAACACCAACACCGTCGGCACGAGCCGGGTCATGCCCTGGGAAAGCTTCAGGCACGTGGTCCCACACACCTCCAGGCTGATGGCGGTCAAC
>JAJUHR010000183.1 GCA_029267795.1 Planctomycetota bacterium | reverse complement strand
GGTGCAGCTGCGCGTCGGGCGCAGCTCCGGCGTCGCCAACGAACACTTCGAGCCGGGCCAGAACGTCTTCGAGCAGGGCGACCTGGGCGACCGCGTCTACATCATCATCAGCGGCAAGGCGCAGGTCCTGCGCAAGCGACCCGATGGCAGCGGCGAAGACGCCATCGCCACCCTCGGCCCCGGCCAGTACTTCGGCGAGATGGCGCTGCTCCACCGCGCCCCGCGCAACGCCACCGTCCGCTGCGTCGAACCCCTGAACGTCCTGAGCATCGAAAAGGGCGATTTCAAAGCGCTGGTCACCCACCTGGACGAGATGCGCAGCGGCTTCGAACGCACCGCGGCCCAGCGGGCCCAGCCTGCCACCACGCCCACCCCGACCTGACGCTTCACTTGGATTCCAGCACGATCTGCCCGGCAAAATCCGAGCCCGGCGGTCGCTGGGCGTGCTCGCTGGCCCTTTGGCGATACAACCGAGTCAGTTGGCTTTCGCCAAACTCTTGTTCCATCGATTCCAGGCACCGCAAGCACCGTCGGAAATCGGCCGCCACGAACGCGTCCACCACCTCCGCTGTACGCTCCACCAGCCGGCGCTGCTCGTCCGTGGCCTCGCTCTTGAGGCCAAGCGGCTCATACGTCATCACGCCCTCGCTCTTGCCCACCACGTGCAGCCGAGCGATCGGCCGAAACAGGAAATGATCCCACGCCAACTCCGCCGCCCGCTGGTTGCACAGCACCCACGTGCCCGTGTACTTGTTCGCCGACTCCAGCCGTGCCCCCAGGTTCACCGCGTCGCCCAGCACCGTGTAATCGCTGGCGCTGGCCGGGCCCGCGTCGCCGACGACCATCGGCCCGGCGCTGATCCCGATGCGCATCTTTAGCTGCGGCAGCGCCCGCGCCGCCAGGCTCGCGTTGAATAGGTCCATCTCTTCCTGCATGGTCAGCGCGGTCAGGATCGCGTCCCGCGCGTGCAGTTCGTTCGGCCACGGCGCCCCGTAGAAACACATGATCCCGTCGCCGAGGAACTTGTTCACGTACCCCCGGTGCCGGCGGATGATCGGCACCATCGCCTCCATGTACTCGTTCAGCAGCGGTACGGCCCGCTCCTGCAACTTCTCCGTAAACGTGGTGAACCCGCTCAAGTCGGTGAACACCACGGTGATCTCACGCACCTGCCCGTCGAACCGCGTGTTCTCGGGGTGTTCGATCACGTAGTTGACCAGGGCGGGGTCGACATAACTCTGGAACCGCCGGGTAATCCGGGCGCGCTCGGCACGCTCCGCCAGCACACGCTGCACCGTGCACACGCCCCAGACCAACGGCACGACCACGGCCGGACTGGCCAAGGGCAAAATCAGGTTGCCGTAATCGAACGCTGCCAACCCGTTCACCAGCAGGTACGCGATCAGCAGTGAAAAGCAGGCCGCGGTCGCCGCTGCCACGTTGAACCAGCACCGCAGCCCCGTGGCGGCCAGCCCCAGCGCCGCCGTGAGGACCGGGCCGGCCCACTGCGGCGCCCGCCGCCACAACTCCCCGGTGAGGATCGCGTTGAACACCACGCCGTGCACCACGACCCCCGGGCACTTGGTGTGGAGGCTCGTGGGCACGAAGTCCGCCGCCGCGGCCGTCGCCGTCCAGCCGACAATGGCGGCCCTGCCGTCCATCGCAGCGCGCAACGCACTCCGCTGCTGCTGCAGTTGCTCGCCCAGCCGCCGGTTTTGCTCCAGCAACACCTCCAAGGCGCGGTAAGCCTCCAGAAAGCCCTTCCCCTGGTCGTCCAGCTCCTGGCCGTCCCGCTTCTGCTGGGCGTAGTCCTCCGCAGCGGCACGAACGAACGGGTCGTTCAGCAACGATTCGAGCACCGGCAGGCGCGCGACTGGGTCGTCCAACGCGGGCCGATCCCCCTCGTACGCCTCGAGCTTCGCCGGATCGCAATTCGCGTACAAAAACCGGATCGCGTCGTCCGCGTGGGTGTTGTTGGCCGCCAGCGACCGCCGGGTCTCGACCGCCTGCCAAGCCATCGTCAGCGGCACGTGACGCGCGGGGGACCGGTGCGCCGGGTCGTACATCGTCTCCCACTCGTTGACCCTGCCGAACCACGGCAGATCGAACACCACCTCGCTGGCAGGTGCATATCGACTGGCCGGTCGACGATGGATCGGAAGTCGAATGTCCCGCCCCGCCACGGGGGAAGCCGGAAGAACTACGCTGCCCGCTTCAACCCGGACCCGCGACAAGTCCACGCCCAGGTGCGCACACGCGGCAGCGAGCCCCAGCTGCGGATACAGTCGCCCGCGATATTCCACCAGCAGATCGAGCGACCGCACTACCCCATCGCGATCCGGCGCGTAATACACCGACCCCGTCCCAGCCGCCGCCCGGCTCAGCTGCGAGATTGGCGGCAGACCCTCCGTCGCCGCCGGCGCCACGCCGTGACGCCCCGGACCAGGCACCGCCAAGCGACGCACCGCACGCTCCGCCTGCACCGCCAGGTACTGCTTGTCCAGCAGACGCGTCAGAGCCGAATCGGTGATCCCCCAGGCGGTGGTGCGTGGCAGCAGCTTCGCGCGGAGCTCTTCGCGCGTGATCGCCTCGCCGGCCTCCAACGTGGCGTCGATCCGCTCGTACATCGCCTCGGCACGGGCCAGAACGAAACGATCCCTATCCTCGTCCGCCCGGCCGTCGATGTCGGACCCGGCCTCGCGAAGCCGCCCCACCGCCTCCGCCGGCTCCAGCTCCGGGTCCCGCGCCAATAGGCGCACCAGCTCCCGGTATTCCGCGCTACGCTGACCGCCCGCTGAGAACACGATCGGCACGACCACCCGCCCGTGCCGCGCTATCACTTCCGCCAGCTCGGTGTCGTGGTCAATCCGCTCGTATCGGCCGGCCTGCGGCTCCACCAGCTCGACCGGCTGCGGCTCGGCAAAAACCACATCGAACGCGATCGTAGCCGCCCCGGCCAGGCGGACCTCCTCCACGATCGCCGCCAACTCGCTCCGCGGCCACGGCCAGCGTCCGACCGCGTCCAGAGACGCGTCGTCGATATCCAGATGAACTAGCCGATCGGTGACCGGCGGCAAAAAGAATTGACACAGACGGGCCCGCCGGTCGTACAGCCCGTTCTCCAGCGGTACCAGCAGCCCCACCCGATCCGCAGCCACAACCGCCGCCGTCAGGGTTACCCCCAACAGCGCGGTGCGGGTCAACTGCTCTCGTTCCCGACGGGTCATACCATCACGCGGCCCTGCCACGGCCAGCCGCACGTCACCGCCACGGCCGAGGCGTCGGACCATCGCCCGCAAACCAGAGCCGGGTCCAATAAGCGTAGCCCCGTCGGAACCCAGGGCCGACGCAGCGGGAAAACCATCCCGCCGTTCGCGGACGCCGTTTAGGGGGTCGACTGACCGCCGCTGGTGTCGCTTGTTTGACCGATCTCGGAGGAGTCAAAGAAGAACGGCGGCAATTCGCCCTTCGGACCAGGCCCGACAGGATGGATGCGTTCAAAAAGGTTGCCCTCGGATGGGGACTTGGGCTCCACGTCCGCGGATACGTTGACCGTGTGGCTCTCCACCGGCAGGCTCCCGTTCACAAAATCCACGATATTCGAGCCCATCGGCAGCAACTTGCCGTCCGGCAGCTTCTTCACCACCTGGATGGCGTAAGTCACTTCCCCAACCCCTGGCGACACGGGCAGGCCCTGGGCATCGGTCACGCTCTTCAGATGCACCCCCACCCGGTAGTCGCCCAGAGGGTAATCCCCGCTGAACACGATCGCCTCCACGCGGAATCCGTCCCCCGGCCCCGTCGTGGTGACAAACGGCCCCGGCCCGGCCCCGCTGTCGATCAGGATGAACTCCGCCCCGGGCAGCGAGGGCACGCAGGTGACCTTCTCAAACGACTCGATCGCGCTGGTGCCCTGGCGAGTGTCGATCTGGCATAGCGCCACCGTCGGATCGTTCGCCGGCACCACGTACAAGTCCAGGTCGTAGATTAGTTGTTTCGTGTTGATCAGGCTGCCGTCGGTGTTGTTCCACCCCAAGAAGAACCCGAGCTTGGCCACCTGGTCGGACGGGATCGGGCCGATGACTTGATCGAGGTTTTCGCCGAGGTCTTCGCCGCGAAACTCGTCCAGCACCAGCCCCTCCTGAGCGAACGGCTCGACCGGCCGATCGATCACCAGTTGCACTTCATCGGCGGATCGCGACCAGGAGTCGCCCGCGTCGACCAGACGCGACGCCAGTTCTTCCGCGGCAGGTCCGTCGGTCTGGTCGCTGACCGCTGCGCCGGCGTCAAATGTAAAGGTCTCCCGCTGCAAGTGGTCCCGAACGGTGGCCGTGTTCTCGGTGCTCCAAGCCCGATAACCCAGCGGGCCGTCCTGAATCCCCACGCGCGTCCCGCGGACCGCCAGCGTTGCGCTGGGGCTGCGGATCGTCGCAGCGTGCTCTACCCCTGCCGCGTGGATGTCGTACCGCGCCCGGCCGTACTGCATGCCCAGGTCCGTGGTGACCGTCCCTCCGCTTTCGATCGCCTGCAGAAGCTTGACGGTCCCCAACCGGTCGAGCGTCACCGTCTGGGCCGGCGGGATCGCGAACTGGACGGCGCTGCGGGGCCCGGTGCGGAACTCGGCGCCGGCCCCCAATTTCATCCCGACCTGCACCGCCTGCCAGGGTTGGTCCTCCGCCAGCCGGACCTGCACCAACCCGGCCACG
>JAJUHR010000359.1 GCA_029267795.1 Planctomycetota bacterium | reverse complement strand
TGTGTCGGGGGTGGAGGGGGTGCTCGGTCGCGCTGAGCAGGGTCGGTACGGGCTGGATCATCCTCGGGCGGGGGACTTGGTGTTGATCGCTGAGCGGAATCGGTGGTTTACGTACGACTATTGGCTTGATGACCGGCGAGCGCCGGACTACGCCCGCACGGTGGACATTCACCGCAAACCGGGGTACGACCCGCGCGAACTGTTCATGGATCCGACGATGAAACTGCCCCGCGTGCAGTTGGCGTGGAAGTTGCTGCGGCGCAAGCTCGGACAGCGGACGTTGCTGGACGTGGTGCCGCTGGACACGCGGCTTGTGCGGGGGTCGCATGGCCGGGTGGACCAAGACCCGGGTTACGCCCCCCTGCTGATCACCGAGTCCCCGGACGCCGACTTGCCGGAGGAGCTCCCGTGCGAGCGTGTTAAGGACGTGATCCTCGGGCATCTGTTCGCTGGGTGAGATATACGATTCAACCCACCGTCAGAGTCAATGCCACCCCCCTGCCGAATCCTGCGTCAACCCCTGGTTTCTTGCGGCTGACCGACCGAGAAGATTAGACTGCCTCGATGATGGTGGCGAACACTGCGTCGAAGTCCAATCCCCCTTACTTATGGAACGATCGTTCGGGACGGGCGACGGTTCGCACGGCGGTGATGCTGGTGGTGATTGTGGTGGGATTGGTGAGCGCCAATGGCTGCGGTGTCGAGCAGGAAATTCTATACAACCCCATGCAGATCGATGGCGAGCGATACCCGGACGCGTTTGAGGCTGCGGCCAGGGTCCTTCGGGAACAAGGATTTGATCTGGCTGTGAAGGACTACCGGTTCGGCACGATCGCCACGCGGTCGCTCGAATCACCGACGGTCCTGGAGCCTTGGCGGGCGGGCAACGCGTCGCTGTCCCAGGGCCTTCAAAGCACGATCAATTTTGAAAGGCGGCAGGTGCGGGTGCGGTTCGTTCCGGCCGAACCCGAGTGTGAAGGTCAAGGGTCAACGAGTGGCGAGGGGGAACCTGCAATTGCAGGGCCCCTGCTACTGGAGGTGGAGGTGGTCGTGGAACGGCACCAGGTTCCCAACCGGCAGCTGACCGGTTCGACGGACGGACAGCGGCTTATGAATACGCTGGCTTCGACCCCTGTCGAACTGCGGGATCGGGGCATCGAAGGCCCCTACTGGCAACCCCTTGGACGCGACCGTTTGCTCGAGCGGCGCCTTCTGGCGGCGATCGTGCGTCGGGGCGCGTTCGATGGAGAATCCAAGCTTAAGACCGGCGGGTGACGGCGCGGTGCGGCATACGCTGCAAAGCGCGACCCAAACAAAACATCACGCATGAGCACGCCAACCAAAACGATCACGCTTCGCATCGGTCATTCGCCTGACCCCGACGATGCGTTCATGTGGTACCCCCTGCTGAACGGGGACCCGACGGGTAAGACCTACCGACCCCGAATCGATACGGGGCCCTACGAGTTCGTTCACGTGCTGGAAGACATCCAGTCGTTGAACCGGCGGGCTGAATGCGGGGAGCTGGAGGTCACTGCGCTATCGATTCACCAATACCCTTTCGTAGCGGGGCGGTATGCGCTGACCAGCTGCGGGTGCTCGATGGGGGATCGTTACGGGCCGATGGTCGTGGCCCGGCGTGGCCCGGCGAATTGGACGGTGGAGCGGTTGCGAGACCGGCGCGTGCGGATCGCGGTGCCCGGGGAGCGCACCACGGCGTTTTTGGCGCTGAGCCTGCTGCTGGGCAAAAGGGCGTTCGAGTACGAAGTGGTGCCCTTCGATCGGATCATCCCGGCGGTCAAGAGTGGGCGATACGAAGCGGGCCTGATCATCCACGAGGGGCAGCTGACGTATCAGGAAGCGGGGCTGGAGTGCGTGGTCGACCTGGGGCGGTGGTGGACCGAATCGCGGGGCCTGCCGCTGCCGCTGGGGGGGAACGCGATTAGGCGAGACCTCGGCGCTGAGATGGGGCCGATCTGCTCGATCCTGATCCATTCGATCCGGTATGCCCTGGAGCACCGGGAAGAGGCACTGCGGCACGCCACGCGGTACGCGAGGGAGATGGGCGTGGAGTTGGCGGACCGGTTCGTGGGCATGTATGTGAACCAGTGGACGCTGGACTACGGCCGGGTCGGCCGGGAGGCGGTGCGGCGGTTGCTCCAGGAGGCCGCGGACGCTGGTCTGGTGCCGGCGTGCGGGCCGATCGATTTTGTCGCACCGAGGTAGGCGGTTTGGCGGTGGGTTGGTGGGCCAGGTTCTGTTTGAAAACTCACCTACCGGGTGTTCAGCGTGGTGGATCGTTGGCTCGCCGACCGCATTTCGCTGGGATTTCACGGCTTGACAAGCAAGCCGTGGCACCCCGATCGGGGTTTTCAAACAGAGCCTAGGTGTAGTTCATGATGGTGACCTTGCC
>JAJUHR010000307.1 GCA_029267795.1 Planctomycetota bacterium | reverse complement strand
GGGTTGGGCTTGCGCCAGGGGTGGTCGCCGCGGTATTTCGCCACGGAGCCTTGCGGGTCGAAGGGGCAGTAGTAAAAGCGGTCGATCACCGCGCCGGAGTTGGCCTTGATCAGCTCGTTGATCCGCTGGTGGATGGCCTGGATGCCGGCCTCGGTCAACCGGCCGTATGCGACGCCGGCCTGGTTGGACACAACGACGATTTTGTAGCCGAGGCCACGGAGCGAGGCGATGGCGGAAGCGGCGCCCTTGATTAGACGGACCTGGTTGGGGCCGTGCAGGTCGCCGTCGGCGCTGATGAGGGTGTTGTCGCGGTCGAGGAAGATGGCTGGTTTAATCATGATGGTGAGTCGTTCAGGCGGCGGGTCGGCAGCCGCTACCGAGGCATCGCTGCGCCTCTGTGTGTGGTGCGGTGTGGCTTGGCTCCCCCTCATGGGCGCTGCGTGGAAGCTGGGGCTTGGCGGCGTGCAGCCAGCTCCCGTCGGACCAGTTCCACCGTCTGAGCCGTGGCGGTGGCCAGGTCGTCGTTGACCACGAACGCATTATAGACCCCGCAGGTTTTGGCGCGGGCGATCTCTTCGCTGGCGCGGGCGAACCGCTCCTGGATGACCGATTCGTCCTCGCGTTTGCGGCCGCGCAGTCGCTGCAGCAGGGTCGGTTCGTCGGGCGGCAGGACGAACACCGCGAAGGCTTCGGGGAGCTGGGCCTTGATCTGGATGGCGCCCTGGACGTCGATCTCCAGGATGATCAGCTTGCCGGCGGCGAGCGCGGCTTCGACCGGTTGGCGCGGGGTGCCGTAGTAATGATCGAACACCTTGGCCCATTCGAGCAACTGTCCCATATCGCGCATCTGCTGGAAGCGGGGCAGGTCGACGAAGTAATAATCGACGCCCTCGCGATCGCCGGGCCGCTTGGGCCGGGTGGTGACCGAGACGCTGAACACCGCGTGGAGCTGCTTCTCGACGTGGTGGGTGATGGTGGTTTTCCCCACGCCCGATGGGCCGGAGATGATCAGGAGCATCCCCTTGGAGGTGTTGGCGGCGTTGGTCATGGGTTTTTTCATCGAACGTGCCGGGGGGTGGGGCCTGCGGCCTGCGCGATTCCGGGGTAGACAGAGCAATCTATCACGGCGTGTCCGGCGTTGCAGCCCGGGTGACGAGGTAGAGGGTCGCCATGCGGACCGCCAAGCCGTAGGTCACCTGCCGAAGGATCATGCTGTGCCGGCCGTCGGCGACGGCGGAGTCGATCTCGACGCCGCGGTTGAGCGGCCCGGGGTGCATCACGAGGACGTCGGGCTTGGCCAAGGCAAGCCTGGGGGTGGTCAGGCCGTACAGGTGAGCGTATTCACGGATGCTCGGGAAAGCCTGCCCCTGGATGCGTTCAAACTGGATGCGCAGCATGTTGATCACGTCGGCGTGGGGGAGAACGGCGTCGAGGTCGTTGGATAGTTCGCAGCCGAGGTCGGCGAAGCCGGTGGGCAAGAGGGTCGGCGGGCCGACGAGGATCACGCGGGCACCGAGTTTGAGCAAGCCGTGGATGTTGGAGCGGGCGACGCGGCTGTGAGCGATGTCGCCGACGATGGCGACGGTCAGGCCGGCCAGGTCCAGGTTATCCCGGCCGAGCTGGCGGGCGATGGTGTAGATGTCGAGCAGGCCCTGGGTGGGGTGTTCGTGCTGGCCGTCCCCGGCGTTGATCACGGAGCAGCGGACCGACCGGGCTAGGTGGAACGCGGCGCCGCTAAGGCGGTGGCGGCAGACGATCACGTCGACGCCCATGGCCTCGATGTTGCGGGCGGTGTCGCGGAGGGTCTCGCCCTTGGAGACGCTGGAGGAGGAGGAGGCGAAGTCGAGGACATCGGCGGAGAGGCGGCTGGCGGCCAGGCTGAAGCTGGCGCGGGTGCGCGTGGAGGTTTCGAAGAAGAGGTTGACGACCACCTTGCCGCGCAGGGCGGGGACTTTTTTGACGCTGCGGGTGCTGACCTCCTCGAACCCGCGGGCGGTGGCGAGCAAGAAGCGGATGTCGTCGGCGGACAGGTCTTCCAGGCTCAGCAGGTGTTTGTGGTGCCAAGGGTATCCGGTTTTGGGCGTCTTCACGGGCGAGCCTCCCGGACGCGGGCCTTGGGGCGGATCACCACGGCGTCGCGCTCGTCCGCCGGCTGCAGGTGGACCTCGACCAGGTCGTGCGGGCTGAGCTGTTCCTTCGAGAGGTCCAGGGCGACGTGGTCGGGGGCGATGGGCAGTTCGCGGCCACCGCGGTCCACCAGGACGCTAAGCCAGACGCGCCGTGGCCGACCCAGGTCCATCAGAGACTGCAGGGCGGCGCGCACCGATCGGCCGGTCATCAGCACGTCGTCGACGAGCACGACGTTCAAGTCGTCCAGGGAGAAAGGGATGTCGGTGGTGCGGACGACTGGGTGGGCGCCGACCTCGGACAGGTCGTCGCGGTAGAGTGTGATATCGAGGGAGCCGACGCGTGCGTCGAAGGCCTCGGGGTCGAGGCGATCCGCCAGGCGGGAGGCGAGTATGTCCCCGCGGCTTCGAATGCCGACCATGGCCCAGGGGGCGTCGCCGAATCGCTTGACGTCCTCGGCGATCCGCTGGGCGAGGTGGTCCACGAGTTGGCCGACGCGCTGCTCATCCGCCAAGACCCGCATGCGGGGCATGGTAATGGACCGGTCGCTGGGACGAAAGCCTGGGGAAGCGATGTGTGGTCGGCGGGGCTGCCTTTTCACGGAACGTCAAGACACAAAGGGTCAGCCGCCGGTGGCGATCGTTGGATCGGCAACCACCTGGAACGGGATCGAGACTTCGTCGCAGCTGTTGTTGGCCAGGTCGGTCAGGCGCACTTTGAGGCGGTACCTGCCGACGCCGAGGTTGGGGGGCAGGCGGACCAGTTGTGTAGTGAAAAAATCGCGGCGGCGGTTGCGGGACTCGTCGACGAACTCGGCCTTGGGGAGTCGCCAGACGCACAGGCCATCGGCTTCGGTGTAGACCTCGGTTTCCTGAGAGAGCTTGACCTGGAAGAGGCCGGAGGTGGGAGCCGCCTCGAAATGATCGAGCTCGACGTAGACGACCAAGCG
>JAJUHR010000328.1 GCA_029267795.1 Planctomycetota bacterium | reverse complement strand
TCACCGGTCAATTGGGCCGGATCAACCACCGGATGGACGACGACGCTGACGCGGGCGTTGTGTAGATGGCGGGCGATGACGTAGCCGTCGCCGCCGTTGTTCCCGCCCCCGCAGAGGATCACGGCGCGGGCCGCGGTGGGGTCGACGCAGTGCTTCTGTCGCAGCAGCTCGAGGATCGTGGCTGCGGTGTTGCGGCCGGCGTTCTCCATCAGGACCACGCCGGGGATGCCCAGGGTCTGGATCGCCAGACGATCCACCTGGCGGACCTGGTCGCGGGTCAAAGCTGGCTCGCTCGGTTTTGTCATTCGCTGGTTGATCCCGCACAATGGGGCGATGCGGATCGATATCCAGGATCCAAGCCGGCCCGGTCGGCCGCCCGTCCGGGTAGAAATCGCCCACGATCCGGCGGGGCAGCCTCCGGTCGAGCCCCGTGGGGCCTCCAAGATACCGGGTGATGACCTGGCGACCCATCTGGATTGGGACCGGGCGTTCGATTCGAGCGGGTATTTACGCTGCTGTCCCGTGTGCGGGTGCGGTGAATTCTTTGTCCGCAAAGACTTTCCGCAGGGGCTGGGGTTGGCGGTCGTCGTTGCGGCGGCGGGGGTGGCGTTGGTCCTGTTTGGCAGCGGTCGGGTGGCGTGGGGGTTCGGCGTGCTGGCGGCGGTGGCGGGGGTGGACGCGGCGATCTACGCCCTCGTGCCCCGCTGCCTGGTTTGTTATCGGTGCCGCAGCGAGTTCCGGGATATCCCCATCCCTGCCGGGCAAGGCGGGTGGGACTTGGCGACGGGAGAAAAGTATCGCACGCCACCTCAACCTATCGATCGCGTTTGACCGATGTTAGGCCATATCCGAATCGGTAACGCTACATTTTGAAGGAGCGCAGGGCACGTGACGGATCACACGGTCAACACATCCCGCAAGCTGGTGATCTACGGGGCCGGCGACCACGGGCAAGTGGTTGCGGACGCGGCTATCGCTTCCGGTTGGGACCTGCTGGGGTTTCTCGACGACCGCCGGTCGATCCGTCAAGTGGGCCTGTGGCCGCTGATCGATGAATCGGTGCTGGAGGATCCTCAGATCCACGTGCTGGTGGCGGTGGGCAATAACATGGCCCGGCGGGAGTTGTGTCAGCGTCTGTTCGAACGGGATATCGCGCTGGCCACGGTGGTGCATCCGACGGCGTGGATCAGCCCGTCGGTCAAGCTGGGGGCGGGCGTGTATATCGGGCCGCAAGCGGCGATCAACATGGGGGCGGCGATCGAGGACGGGGCGATCATCAATACCGGCGCGGTTGTTGAGCACCACTGCCACATTGGGGCGTACGCCCACCTGGCGCCGCGGGTGGCGCTGGGGGGCAGGGTGGTCGTCGGTTCGGAATGCCTGATCGGCATCGGCACCTCGGTGTGCCCGTCGGTGCATATCGGGGACGGCTGCACGGTGGGCGCGGGCACGGTGGTGATCCGCGACGTGGACGCTCACCAAACGATCGTCGGGGTGCCGGCCCGGCCGCTGCGGGAGATGGCGGCGCAGCCGTGAGGCCGTGTCACCAGCGCGAGCCGCGACGGGCCGCGGGTTTCCGCGCGCGGCTAACGTTTTTCGTTTGGGTATAGAGTGCTGGGGGCTCGGGGTGGCTGTGGTGGAGCGAAGCGACATCACGGCAAAACCGGGGCATCGCTGCGCCCTGCCCCAGTCACCCCCCACGGGTTTGCACCCGCGGCTATTTCTCGTCGGCAACGATCAACAACACCACGGCGTGACAGGCGATGGCCTGTCCCTGGCCGATCGCGTCGACCCTCTCGTGCGTCTTGCCCTTGATGTTGACCTGCCGAGGGTCGCAGCCCAGCAGCCGGGCCAGGTTGGAGACGATGGTCTTCTTATGCGGGCTTAGCCGCGGGCGTTGGAGGACGACGGTGACGTCGAGGTTGCCGACGCGGTACCCGGCGGTGTGCATCCGTCGAGCGGCCTCGGCGAGGAACACTGAGGAATCGGCGCCCTTCCAGCGGGGATCGTCGTCGGGGAAGAGCTGGCCGATGTCTTCCTGGCCCAGGGCGCCCAGGATCGCGTCGGTCACCGCGTGGTAGACCACGTCGCCGTCGGAGTGGGCGGCGCACCCGCGGTCGTGCTCGATGGGGCAGCCGCCGACGACGAGCTTCAGGCCGGGCTCGAGCCGGTGCAGGTCGAAGCCGTGGCCGACGCGGAATGGGAGGGTTGGAGTCATGGGAAAGGGCAAGGTCACCAAGGCGGGCTGAAGCGTATTCTTCCACAGCCTCTTGACCTCGATCGTCTTCCGGAAGGGGTGGTGATCATTTGAGGCCGTATTCCTTGAGCTTGCGGTACAGGGTGCGTTCGCCGATGCCGAGCACCTTGGCGGCCAGCTCGCGGTTGCCGCCGTGGGCGTGCAGGGCGCGGCGGATGGCCTGCTTCTCGATCTGTTCGAGGCTCAAGCCGCTGGACCAGACGGAATCGCCGGCAGTATTGCCGTTGGGGCTGACCTCCGGGGGCAGGTGGCGTGGTTCGAGGCGGTCGCCCTCGGCGACGACGACCATGTTTTGCACGACGTTCATCAGTTGGCGCACGTTGCCGGGCCAGTCGTACTGGATCAGGGCGGCCAGGGTGTCTTGCGCGAATTCGGGCGTCGGGCGTTCGATCTGCTGGGCGTAACGTTGGGCGAAGTGGCGTGCCAGTTGAGGGATGTCCTCACGGCGCTGGCGTAGGGGCGGGAGGTGGATCTGGGCGCCCTTGATCCGGAAATACAGGTCCTCGCGGAAGCGGTGG
>JAJUHR010000013.1 GCA_029267795.1 Planctomycetota bacterium | reverse complement strand
TATGTTGACGACATCGTCGCCGGGATTCTGTCCGCGATGGATTGGTGCCACAGCGCGCGGGGGTATGGCGTGTTCAACCTCGGCGGCAGTTCGCCGGTCACGCTGCGAGAGTTGGTCGAGACGCTCGAGCGCGTGACGGGGCGCAAGGCCCGAGTCCAACCGCTGCCGCCCCAAGCCGGCGACGTGGAGCGCACCTGGGCGGACCTATCGCGGAGCAGGGCAGCCCTGGGATACCAGCCCCAGGTGCTGCTGGAACAGGGCATCGCGCAGCAGTGGAGGTGGTTGTTGGCCCAAGGCGCGTAAGGCTCGTGGGGCGGGTCACGACGCCTCGGCTGAGCTGAGCGGCGGAGGCGGAGCCCCCCCACGAATAAGTGCCGCGAATCGCAGCCTATGGGTTGCTCCCGGGCGGTGATGGGGCGCCGATCGCAGCAGGATCGGGGCGGTACAGCCGGGTGTCCAGGGCCCAGATCTTTTCGGTGAAGCGGCCGCCCAGGTCGTCTTCCGAACGCTCCCCGTCGGAGTCGGACCGCGCCGCGGCGATCGCCATGTGGGTCTTGGCGTCCAGGTTGTCCAGCAGGCTCACGGCGATGGCCTCGGGGGTCGCGGGGACCTTCAGCGCCCCGAATCCGAGCTGCCCGTGGTGCGAGAGGACGATGTGCTGCAAGACCATCAGCAGCGGTTCGGGGATCGGCTGGCCGGCGGCCTGACACTGATCGGCTTTGCGCTGGAGGGTGATCAAGCCGGTGGCCACGTGGCCGACCAGTTGCCCCTGGTCGCTGTAGCCGAAGCCGCGCTTCCAGGTCAGCTCGTCGCACTTGCCCAAGTCGTGGATGAACAAGCCGAACAGGACCAGGTCCCGGTTCAGCTGCGGGTACAGGGAGCAAAACGCCGAGCCCAGCCGCAACAGGCTGAGCGTGTGCTCGAGCAAGCCGCCGAGGAACGCGTGGTGCAGGGTCATCGCGGCCGGGGCCTGCTTGAACCGGCTCATCAGCTCCGCGTCGTTGAGGTACGCCCGGGTCAGCGACTTGATTGCCGGGTGCGACAGCGTGTCGAGGACCGCGCCCAGCTCGCGGAACATCTGCTCCGGGTCGTGCTGGCTGCACGGGAGCAGGTCGGCCAACTCCGATTCCGTGGGCTCGACGCCCTGGATGTTCTGGATGATGATCTGCAGCTCGCCCTGGTAGGGCTGGGTCTGCCCTTCGATGCGGACGAACCCGTCGGTCGGCAGCGAACGGAACAACTGCTCCGAGGCGTTCCACATCCGGCCGGGGGTGCGGCCCGAGCGGTCGCCCAACAGGCATTTGATGTAAGGCTTGCCGCCCTTGGTCTGCCCGAGCTGGCAGTTGTAAATCGCGTAGACCCCTTCCACCAACTGGCTGGGCGCCAGGTTACGGATGAGCGTGCGGTTGGGCATGGGCAAAAACCTTGTCTCGCAGCGCGCCGTGCTGCTCGGCTGGGCGGCGCGGTTCCGATGCCCCGCGCCGGCTCCCCTGCTGACCGTCGGGCTCGCGTCGTTACAGGGGGATCTCGCAGGCGAATCGGCGCTTGAATTCCTCGAGGCTGGTGATCCCTGGCGGCAGCTCGGCTTCGTCGACCAGCAGGACCGGGATCCCGTTGCGGATCGGGTAGCGCAGGCCCCCCACCGTGCCCACAAGCTTGTCGCCCTCGAGCCGCAGCGAGCTGCGCGTCAGCGGGCACACGAGCAGCTTCAGCAACTGCGGGTCGACAGCGGGGGACGCGGTGTCGGGCTGGTTTCGGCTGCTGGGGGGTTGGGCCATGGCCGTGGGCTGCTTCCAGTGTAGGCCTTGCCCCATCGCAAGGCGCGGGGGCGGGGTTAGGCCGAGACGTTGATCCGCTCAATGTCAGCCCCCAGGTTCCGCAGAGCCACCTCCATCATCTCATATCCGCGGTCGAGGTGGTAGACGCGGTTGACGGTGGTGGTGCCGCGGGCAGCCAAGCCGGCCAGCACCAGGCCCGCGGAGGCCCGCAGGTCGCTGGCCATCACGGGGGCGCCGACGAGGTGGTGCACGCCGGTGACCAGGACCGTCGGCCCGTTGCGGATCAGGCGCGCCCCCATCCGCAGCAGCTCCGCCACGTGCAGGAACCGGTCGGGGAAGATCTTTTCCGTGATCATCGAGTTGCCGTCGGCCAGGCACAACAGAGCCATGATCTGGGCCTGCAGGTCGGTGGGGAACCCCGGGTGGGGCTGGGTGACGACCTGGACGGGCTGGAGCCGGCGGGTGCTGGCGACGCGCACCGTCTGGCATATCGGGTCCACCTCCCCTGCCGCGGCGCCTGCGTCGGGCGAGCCGTCGACGGGCTCGAGCTCCACGCCCACCTCGGTCAGCCGGTCCAAGGCCGCGGTCAGGGCGTCGGTCGGGCAGTTTTCGATCACGACGTCGCCGTTGGTGATCGCCGCGGCCATGATGAACGTGCCGGCCTCGATCCGGTCGGGGATTACCTGGTGGTGGGCACCGTGCAGGCGGTCGACGCCTTCGATCGTGATCCGCGGGGACCCCGCTCCCCGGATCCGGGCGCCCATCGCGCAAAGCAACCGGGCCAGGTCGACGACCTCGGGCTCGCACGCGGCGGATTCGATCACCGTGGTGCCCTCGGCCAGCACCGCGGCGCTCATCAGGTTGGCTGTGCCCAGGACGGTGGAGCCGAACGTCCCGCCCAGGAATACCTTGGCGCCCTTGAGCCGCCGGGCCTCGGCCACGATGTACCCCTCGTCGAGGCTGATCTGGGCCCCCAGCGCCTGCAGGCCGCGCAGGTGCAGGTCCACGGGGCGGTCGCCGATGTTGCAACCCCCGGGCATCGAGACGCGCGCGCGCCCGCGCTTGGTCAGCAAAGGCCCCAGCACGCAGATGCTGGCCCGCATGGTCCGTACGATGTCGTAGTGGGCCAGGCACGGGGAGGCGTCGGTGGCCTGGAGGGTCATCCGGTGGGGGTCGCCCCCGGCCGCTGGATCGCCGCGGTGCGCCTGGCAACCGAGCGTTTCCAAGAGGTTGGCCATGCTGGCGATGTCGCGCAGGTTCGGGACGTTCTCGAGGGTGATCGGCTCGTCGGTGAGCAGAGCCGCGGCCATCAGCGGCAGCGCCGCGTTCTTCGACCCGTTGATCTTCACACGCCCCCGCAGCCGCCTGCCGCCTCGAACCACGAATGCGTCCATGGCTAAAGCGTTCCTCCGTGACCGTCGGGTCGGATGCGCATCGGGTGGGTGGGTGGCCCGGCTCGCATCAACCCGCGGGTATCAGGTACAGTGTGTTTAAGGTCAGTCCAACCCGACTCCGCTCCACTATAACCAAGAAAACGCACCATGGTCACGGACTTCGGCACCCGACAAGGATCGACCGGCATGCACCAGAGCACGCTCAACCTCATCCCGCTGATCCGCGACGTGCCGGACTGGCCCAAGCCGGGGATCGTGTTCAAGGACATCACGCCGCTGCTGAAGGACCCGCCGGGGCTGGCGATGGCGGTGGAGCTGATGGCCAACCCGTTCCGCGGCCAGGGGGTGGAGCTGGTTGCCGGGGCGGAGAGCCGGGGGTTCATCTTCGGCACGGCGGTGGCGCAGGCGTTGTCCGCCGGGTTCGTGCCGATCCGCAAGCCCCGGAAGCTGCCCTGGAAGACGCACGGGATCGAGTACGAGTTGGAATACGGCAAAGACCGGCTGGAGGTGCACCGCGACGCTGTCAAGCCAGGCCAGCGGGTGCTGATGGTCGACGACCTGCTGGCCACCGGGGGCACGATGCGGGCCAGTTGCGACCTGATCCGGCAGATCGGCGGGCACATCGTGGGGGTGACGGTGCTGATCGAGCTGTTGCAGCTGCGGGGGCGGGAGAGGCTTTCGCCACAGGACCTCGTGCACGCGGTCATGCAGATATGACCACCGCCGGGCACAGGACCGCGTTCGGTTCCAGGGGTCCGGGGGGGTCCGAGGGTTCCGAGGGGCCGAGGGCCCGGGGCTTCCGGGGGCTTACCGTTGCATGGCTAAACGCAAGACTCAGCCCAAACCGCCGAGCGTTCAGATTTCCAGCTACTGGCAGTTTTCCCAGCAGCCGCTGCAAGCGCTGTTTTTCATGGTGCCGTTGATGCTGCTGTACGAGCTGGGGCTGCTGCTGTACACGCGGAACCTGCCGCGGGGCGTTTGGCAAGACATCTACGCGCGGTCGCTGCTGTTCCAGATGTTCGACTGGTTCGGCGTCGAGGGGTACTACTGGCCGGCGCTGATCGTGGTGGCGGTGCTGCTGGCCTGGCACGTCCTGAAGAAAGACCCCTGGCGGATCGAGCCGGGCACGTACGCGTGGATGTGGCTGGAGTCGTTGGTGCTGGCGGTGCCGCTGTTCGTCTTCGCCCTGGTGATGTTCCGCCAGCCCGTGGCCGAGGGCACCGCCCAGCGGATCGTCAGCCTCGCGGTCGGGCACAGCGGTCAGGCGGCACTGATCGCGGCCCCCAGGACCGGCTGGCAGGCGCAACTGGTGTTCAGCATCGGCGCGGGGATCTACGAAGAGCTGGTGTTCCGCCTGATGGCGATCGCGGTGTTGCACGCCCTGTTCGTCGACCTGCTGGCGCTGCCGGAAAAGGCCGGGGCAGCGGCCTCGGTGGGCATCTCCGCCCTGGCGTTCGCGCTGTACCACTTCTCCGCCCAAAACCCCTTTGCGCTCGATAAATGCCTGTTCTACACGGCTGCAGGGGTGTACTTCGCGGCGGTGTACGTCGTGCGGGGGTTCGGCATCGTCGCGGGCACCCATGCGATGTACGACGTGCTGGTGGTCGCACTGGAGTTTGCGCCGTAACCGCAGCCCTTTTGAACGACGCGGCCGTCGAGCCGAGAAACCCTCAAGACCCGGCCACGGGCGACCGATGCAAATTAGCTGCGTTGGGAATGGGCACGGAAAAACAGCAACCCCGAACCGAGGTTGAAACCCGACTGGATTCCGCTAATCTCTGGCGGCCCAACCATAAAGGAAAAACCACATGAGAGGGACGTCCATGGCCGAGCAGAAAGCGACCAACATCCACTGGCACGAGGGCAACGTCACCCGCGAGGAGCGGCAGAAGAACCTGGGCCAGAGAGGCGCCACGATCTGGATGACCGGCCTGTCCGGCAGCGGCAAGAGCACCGTGGCCGTGGCCCTGGAACAGGTCCTGCTGCAGCGCGGCAAGCACGCCTATCGGCTCGACGGCGACAACATCCGGCACGGCCTGAACAAGAACCTGGGCTTCAGCGCCGAGGACCGCACCGAGAACATCCGCCGCATCGGCGAGGTGGCCAAGCTCTTCGCGGACGCCGGCATGCTCACGATCACCAGCTTCATCAGCCCCTACGTCGCCGACCGCGACTTGGTCCGCAAGATCCACGACGAGGCCAAGCTCCCCTTCCTGGAGGTGTTCGTCGACTGCCCCATCGAGGAGGCGGAGAAGCGCGACCCCAAGGGGCTGTACAAGAAGGCTCGGGCGGGACAGATCAAGGGCTTCACCGGCATCGACGACCCCTACGAGCCGCCGAAGAAACCCGAGCTGCACCTGCGGACCGATCAGCTCAGCGTGGCCGAATCGGTGCAGAAGCTGCTGGACCTGCTCGAGGCCCGGGGGTTGCTCAGGGCTTAGGTCTCCCCTTTGCCAACGGAACACGTACCAGGCGGGGGTCTGCGCTCGGGGAGTTGCGAGGCGACGACGCGGATTGAAGCTGCGTTTCGCGGCGACCCAACATGTTCTGCGACCTGCACACCCACTCGACCGCTTCCGATGGCACGGAGCCGCCGTCCGGGTTGCCGGCGTTGGCACGCGCCGCCGGGCTCGGGGCGCTGGCGCTGACCGACCACGACACCACCGGGGGCTTGGCCGAGTGCGAGCGGGCCTGCCGGGACGTGGGCATCGACTTCGTGCCGGGGATCGAGTTGTCCGCGGACCCGGCTTCGATCGAGGCCAGCAGCGCCGCGACGACCGCTCCCGCGGGGACGCTGCACATCCTCGGCTTGTTCGTCAAGCACGACGACGCGGGCCTGCTGGCGATCCACCAGCGGATGCAAGCCGCCCGGGACGACCGCAACCATCGGATCATCTGCAAGCTTAACGACCTGGGCGTACGGATCGACTTGGACGAGGTCGTGAACGTCGTGCGCGCCCAGGGCGGCGACGTGATTGGTCGGCCGCACGTCGCCCAAGTGCTGATCCAAAAAGGCTACGCCAAGTCGACGCAGGACGCGTTCGTGCGGTACCTGGGGCAGGGAGCCCCGGCCTACGTGCCGCGGACCCGGCTCCAAGCCCGCGAGGCGATTCAAGCGATCCACCGGGCGGGGGGTTTGGCGATCCTGGCCCACCCCGTGCAGCTGCGATGCGACGACTTCGACCACCTGGAGCATTGCGTGCGTCGGCTCAAGGACCAGGGCATGGACGGGCTGGAGACCCGCCACCCCGACCACACGCCCGCGGACGTGGAGCGGTTGGAACAAATGGCCCAAAAACTCAAGCTGCTGACCAGCGGCGGCAGCGACTTCCACGGCTCACGCCACACGACCGCCCTGGGTTGCGCCCGCGTCCCGATCGCGGTTTACCAGCGCCTGTTGGAATATCGCGACCGCGTGCGAGGCAAGGCCCCGTAGGGCCCGCCGGCACCGGCGTTTCTTGCATTCCCCGGGGCGTTGAATAGACTCACTTGAGCTTCTGCAACCTGGGCCCCGCGGCGTCGCGGGTAAGGTGCTTATTTATGATCGAACAGCTCTCGGGCGGCAACGTCTGGCTGATGATCGCCACCAAGGTCGGGATCGTGGCGGCGGTGTTCCTGCCGGGGATCAGCCTGCTGGCGATGTTCAGCATCTGGTGGGAGCGGAAGGTGGCCGGGCACATGCAGTCGCGCCTGGGGCCGATGCACACGGGCGGCTGGCACGGATGGTCGCAGTCGATCGCCGACGGCATCAAGCTGATCCTGAAAGAGGACCTGATCCCCTCCGGCGCCGACGTGTTCCTGTTCCGCCTGGCGCCGTACCTGGCGTTCGCGCCGGTGTTCGCGGCGTTCCTGGCGCTGCCCTTCGGCCCGCAGTTCGTCTTCGAGAGCGGCCTGCACGTCGGCGTGCTGTACGTCCTGGCGGTGTTGAGCCTGGAGATCATGGGCGTGATCTTGGCCGGATGGGGGTCCAACAGCAAGTGGTCGATGTACGGGGCGATGCGCGAGGCCTGCCAGCTGGTCAGCTACGAGATCCCGCTGGCGATGTCGATCTTGAGCGCCGTGCTCGTGGCCAGCACGCTGGACCTGCTGGACCTGAGCTTCTTGCAGGGGGCCGGCATCTGGGACTGGTTCGTGTTCCACAACCCGTTCCTCTTCGCGGCGTTCGGGCTCTACTTCGTCGCGAGCCTGGCGGAGAACAAGCGCGCCCCCTTCGACCTGCCCGAATCCGAGAGTGAACTGGTCGCCGGCTTCCACACCGAGTACAGCGGGCTGCGGTTCAGCTTCTTCTTCTTCGCGGAGTACGCCGCGATGTTCGTCGTCGGCGGCATCCAGTCGACCCTGTTCCTGGGCGGGTGGAACAGCCCCTTGGGCGCGTTCGACCCGGTGTACTACGCGATCGGGTACGACCCGATCGCCGCGGGGCAAGCGCATTTCGCGGGACAAATCACCGGCGGCTGGTCGAACGCGGCGCAAGCGATGGGCCTGTCGTCCGCGGGGCTGGCGGCCCTGAACCTGTATGGCACCTTTTGGTTTGTCCTCAAGGCGATGGGGTTGGTCTTCGTGCAGATGTGGCTGCGGTGGACCCTGCCACGGATCCGCATCGACCAGGTGCTCTACGCCTGCGTAAAGGTCTTGCTGCCGCTGAGCCTGATCACGTTCCTGGGCAACGCGTTATGGGTGTGGCTGGAGGAACACCTCACAGCGGGTAGTGCGGCCGGCGGCGCCGTGCGAGTGACGCACCTGACAGGCCCAACGCATTGGCTGGGGCTGGTCAGCCAAGCCACGATGACCGCGATCGGCTTGGCGATGCTGGCCGGGGCGTTCGGCGTTGTGCTCTGGGCGTTCCTGACACGCGAAAAGCACGCCCCACGATCGTTCTTCCCTGACGTCATGCCCGTCGGTCGTGAAATCGCGTTCAACCCCGGCAAAGAGGCCGGCGAAGCGCAAACCGCAGCCTGACCGGCCGGGGCGATTCACGTCTTTTTATGGCGTTTTTCGTTTGGGTGTGAAGTTCCCCAGATTAGGGTGGCCGGGGCAAAGCGCAGCGGTGCCCCGGTTTTTGCTGTAGTGTCGCTCCGCTCCACCACAGCCAGCCCCTTGAAAACCGGTAGATCCAAACGCAGCCCGCTTTATTTTTCGCTCGTGATGGGGACAACGATCGGGGATTCGGCGTGGAAGTGGCCTCGGGCTGAGGACGCCGAGGTGTACGTGGCGAACCGGCCGACCTGCACCAGGACCAGCTCCCGCCCCTGGGCGTCGGTCGCGTGGACCAAGTGGGGCGATTCAAGCCCGTGTTGCACGGTCTGCGGCGCCAGCGTCTGCGCCATCTTGTAAGCCTTGGCCTGATCGGCGAAGGCCCCGAACTGCAGGGTATAACCCGTCGTCTTCAGGGCCGTGGTCACCATCCGCTGAAAGTCCGGGTCCTGGCTGTAGCGCCTCGCCTGATCCAGGCTCTTGCGGGCGTCCTCCCATTCCCCGAGCTTCTGCTGAGTCACCCCCGCGTAGTAATACGCGTTGGCGCGTTGCTGGCCCTTGAGTCGCCGGGCCGCGTCCAGAAACGTGCGGACCGCCGGCTCGTACTGGCCCCGCTGGGCATAGACCATCCCCAGCAGCGCCTGAGCGTCGTTGGCGATGTCCTGCTTGTTGCTGCGGGCGGCGGCCTGCAAATACCGCTGGGCGTTGGACAGGTCCTGCATGTGATAAGCGGACAGGCCAGCGATGTACGCCGCCTCGTCGGCCACCGCTGGATCGGACGAGCGCACGGCCAACTGCGCGTCGCGGTACGCTTGGGCGTAGTTGCCGCGGTCGTAGGCCTTGCGGGCCGCGTCCAGGCGGGACGAACTCGCAGAGGCGCAGCCCCCCAACCCCATCAACCCAAGGCACACGGCCACCGACACTACGATCGACGATGGATCCCACTTTCGCATGGGCCACCTGCGTCCTTCTCCAGGATTCATCCTGGTATTTATCATGTACGGCGAAGATCATACCTTGGCGCCTCGGCGTCCTGAAATCGTCCGCAGGACACCCTGCAGCATCGGGAGCTCACACATGCCGGCAGAGTGGGTTTGGAGAACGGGTGGATGAGCATGCTCTGGCCGATCGTCAAGCGATGCCTAGCGGTGCCCAAGCGGGTCGCCGCGGTCGATGACCAGCGCAGCTACACCTACGGCCAAGTGCTGGGCGGGGCGATGTTTTTGGCCGACAAGTTCGAGACGTCCACCGCGCGGCCCAATATCGGAATCCTGCTGCCGACCAGCGGCGCCTTTCAGATCGCCCTGGTGGGGACCTGGCTGGCGCGACGGGCCGCGGTGCCGCTGAATTACCTGCTCACCGCAGAGGAGCTCGGCTACGTGATCCGCGACAGCGGGATCGACACGATCGTCACGGTCGGGCCGATGCTGGCGCACCTAGCGGGCGCGGCGGCGGGCGCTGGCGGGGAGGTTCGACCGCCGGGGATCCCGCCCGATATCCAGCTGATCCACCTGGAGACGCTGGATTTTTCAGGGGTGCCGCCCGTGCGATGGCCCCCGGTGGCGCACCGCGACGATCTGGCGGCGTTGCTGTACACCTCCGGCACAAACGGCCGACCCAAGGGCGTCATGCTCACCCACGGCAACCTGCGCAGCAACGTGGAAGCCGGCATCCGCCACGCGGGCCTGTCCCAGGCGGACGTGTTCCTGGGGGTGCTCCCGCAGTTCCACAGCTTCGGGTTCACCGCTCTGACGCTGATCCCGATGGTGGCGGGCGCCAAGGTGGTGTATTCGGCGCGCTTTATCCCACAGCGGATCGTGAGCCTGATCCGCACCCACCGGCCGGACGTGTTCATGGCAATCCCCTCGATGTACGGGGCCCTGCTGAGCGTCAAGGACCTGTCCGCGGAGGACCTCAGCTCCATCCGCCTGGCGATCTCCGGAGGGGAGCCCCTGCCCCAGAGCACGTTCGAACAATTCGAAAACCGCCTGAACCTGCGCATCTTGGAAGGCTACGGGCTGACGGAGACCGCCCCGATCACGAACTGGTCCACGCCGCAGCGGTTCAAACGCCGTTCGGTGGGCACCGCGCTGCCGGGCGTCAAGGTGATCGTCGTTGACGATCGCGACCGCCCGCTGCCCGCCGGCCAAGAGGGCGAGATCCTGATCAGCGGCCCCAACGTCATGCCCGGCTACTGGCGCCTGCCCGAGATGACCCGGCAGGCGTTCGTGGATCTGCCACTGCCCCTGGGCGGCCAACCCAGCCAGACCGCGCGGTTCTTCCGGACCGGCGACGTCGGCTGCCTCGATCACGACGGGTTCCTTTACATCACCGGCCGCAAGAAGGAGATGCTCATCATCGGCGGCGAGAACGTGTTCCCCCGCGAGATCGAGGAGGTGCTCAACAAGCACCCGGCGGTGAAGGACTCAGCGGTGATCGGCCAGCAGGACCCGGTCCGCGGCGAGGTGCCGATCGCCTTCGTCGAGTTACGGGATGGCCAGGTGTTCGATGAAACCGCGCTGCGCAGATGGTGCCGGGAGCATTTGGCGCACTACAAGGTCCCGCGGGAGGTGCGTCACGTCGACGCCCTGCCCCGCAGCCCGACCGGCAAGATCCTCCGTCGGCGGCTTCAGGCGTGAGGCACCGCGGAGCCGCCCGGCGCTGCCCACATCAAGTTGCGAGCACCCCCTCCCTATAATGCTCCGATGTCCGAAACCCCCGAAAAAACCGCGGCCCCGGAGCCGATCAGCTTGGCGGCGCGGGCCACGTCCACCCTTCAACAGGCGTTCGCCGCCCACCCCCGGGTGTGGCGCGACTTCCACTACGTCTACCCCGTGCTCAGCCGGCGAAGCCGCGGCCTGTCGATCGGGGTCAACCTCAACATCGACAAGGCGTGCAACTTCGACTGCATCTACTGCTGCGTGGATCGGACCATTCCGCCCCCCCGGAAGGACGTCGACTTGGCGCAACTCCGCGATGAGCTGGACCAGATGTTGGGGCTGGCGGTGAGCGGGGACATCTGGCGCCACCCGCCTTTCGATCGCGCCCCCCAGCACCTGTGGCGGATCAACGACATCGCGTTTTCCGGCGACGGAGAGCCAACCGCGTACCCACGCTTCGACGAGGCCTGCCGGATCGCCGCCGACCTCAAACGCTCCAACGGGCTGCGCGATGTGAAGATCGTCGTGATCACCAACGCGACGATGTTCGACCGCCCGGCGGTGCAACGCGGCCTGAAGCTGTTGGATGAAAACCAGGGCGAAGTCTGGGCCAAGCTCGACGCCGGCACGGAAGCGTACTACCGGCTGATCGACCGCACGAGCATCCCGCTGCAACGCGTGCTGGGGCAGATCCTCGCCTGCGGACGCGACCGGCCGATCGTGATCCAATCGCTGTTCATGTGCGTGCGCGGCCAGCCGACGCCCGACGCCGAGTTCGACGCGTACCTGGATCGGCTGCAGGAACTGATCGCCGGCGGGTGCCGGATCCAACTGGTCCAGCTTTACACGATCGCCCGGCAAACGGCCGAGCGGTACGTCGCCCCCCTGAACGCCACGCAGCTCGACCGGTTGGCTGCACGCTTCCACCAACGGCTGCCCGACGTGCCCGCGCAGACCTACTACGGCGTGGGCGAAACATTGGCGTAGGGTGCGCTGTGTGCACCTTCTTTGCAGGGCGGGTCAAGCGCAGCGGGCCCGCCACGCGACCAACCGTAGCGTGTGCGGGGGTGCCTGTGGCGGAGCGAAGCGACACCGCAGCACATGCCGGGGCATCACTACGCTTTGTCCTGCCCCATCTGAGGAACGCTGGGTGCCTGGGGCTAAGCGCAGCGTGCCCCAGTTCGCAGGGCGAGGCTTCGCCCCGCCGCCTACGCGGCTGCCGGGGCGGCCGAGGCGGGACTGGCAGCGTCCATCGGGGCGAGCCGAAGCGCGTCGATCAGCTCGTTAAAGTCGCAGGCCTGGATCGCCCGCTCCCGGGTCTGATCGTGAGCAAAAGTCTGGGCGATCAGGCCGAGCATCTGGATGTGCAGTTCGGGTTCGCGGGTAGGCAGCAGGATCAGGCAGATCAATTGGGCCAGCTGCCCGTCGGGGGCTTGAAAATCTACCCCTTTTTCGCTGCGTCCGAAGACGATCACGGGCTTGGTTACTTCGTCCAACCGGGCGTGGGGGATCGCCAGCCCGCCGTTGATCCCGGTCCGCACGATCTGCTCCCGCGTCCACACGGCGTGGTCGATCTGGGCGGGGTTGAGCCCGGTGAGCTGGCCGGCACGCACGCTCAGTTCTCGGATCGCCTCGCGGGCATCGCCGGACTTTAGCGCGGGGATGAATTGCTCCGGCGTCAAGTAGTTGGCCAGGCGGCGCGGCCGTTTGCGCCCCAGCCGCAGCAGCTTCTGGATCGCCGGCCCGCTGATCAGGCTGGTCACCAGGGCCATGATCACGATCGGGACGAACACCTTCTCGGTGATCAGGCCGTATTGCAACGCCAGCTTGCCCAGGATGATCTCCATCGCCCCGCGCGCGGACAGCGCAAACCCCAGGGCCAGGGACCTGCGCGGCCCGATGCCGGTGGTGATCGCCGCGGCGAAGGCCCCCATAATCTTGCCCGCCATCGCGACCCCGAGCACCACCAGCACCGGCACCAGCGAAAAATTAGCGATGAAGTTCACCCGCAGGCCGATGCTCGCCAGGAACAGCGGGGCGAAGAAGTGGGTGATGAACTGGTAGATCGTTTCGCGCGTCTGGGGCCGCAGGTGGCGGGAATTGCCGATGGCCACCCCGATCATGAACGCCCCGAACACCGAGTGCATGCCGATGTACTGGGTGAACGCGGCCCCCACGAACGCGACGACGATGATAAACCCCAGCACGCCCTCCGTGCCGCGGATGTACGTCTGAAAGAACTTCATGGCGCGGTCGAAGAGGAACCGGCCCACCGTGAGCACCAGGGCCGTATATCCGATGGTCAGCAGGATGGTCACAGGCAAACCCGGGACGGCCAAATGCCCTCCCCCCTCAGGGGTGCCCCCGACGTTCCGAACCGCCTCGATCGCGCTGGAAGCCCCTTCGATCACGGCGTTCGCCGCCGCCCACGAGCTGCCCGGCTCGATCATGGCCAGGATCATGGCGAAGCCGATCCACCCGACAAAGTCATCCATCACCGCGGTGGAAAGCACCATGGTGCCGAAGGCGGTCCGGGCGACCTTCAGGTCCATCATGATCTTGGCGACCACCGGCAGGGCCGTGATCGACAAGGCCACGCCGATGAAAAGCGCGAACGGCAAATGCGGGGTCCGCGGGTCCGCTTGGTCGAGCCCGACCCACGCCGGAGCCAGCCACGCGACGCCGAACCCAACCAGGAACGGGATCACGATGCTGGTGGCGCTAAGCGCAATGACCGACCGCCCCTGCCGCCAGACCGTGGACAACTCCACCTCCATCCCCGCCACCAGCAGCAGCAGCACCACGGCGATGTCGAACATCGCCTCCAGCGCGATGCGGACCGGCCCCTCCGCCGGGAACAGCCAGGCGTAGGACTCCGGGTAGAAGTAGCCCAGCACGGTCGGCCCCAGCAGCACCCCAGCCATCAGCTCGCCCAGGATCGTCGGCTGCCTCAGTTGCCGCGCCAGCTCGCCCAGGCCCCGCGCCAGCCACAGCAGCATGGCCAGCGACAGCAGCAGGATCATCACCTGCTCCCGGCTGAGAACCCCACCGCCCGCTGCCAGCCACGTCGTCATCAACGTCCAACGCTCCTGGGCAATGGGTGACCCCGTGGTCGGGTCAGCCAGATACCATCCCCATGGTGATCCCACCGCTAAAGATACCACGGCGTCGCTTGAAAACTATCGGTTGACTACGCCTGTCGATTGGTCGGGCGGCCAGAGCAGGCCAATAAGGGGGGAGTGTAACCCCGATCGGCCCCGGCTGGCGGGATAACGAGGCCCTCCCGACGAGCTTCGACCCATCCCCATCATCC
>JAJUHR010000226.1 GCA_029267795.1 Planctomycetota bacterium | reverse complement strand
CCGTCGATTTTTCGCTCCAACTTCAACACCGCCAAGCCGTTCTCGATCGTGATCGGCTCGCTGACTTCGCCCGGCTGCAGCTGGGTCAGGGCCGAGCGGATCGAGGCCGGGTACGTCGGGTCCACCGGGCTGATCGGCGCCAGCAGCCCGCCCTGGGCCCGGCTGACGTCGGTGCTGTGGGCGATCGCCAGGTCGATGAACGATTCCCCCGCGCGGGCACGTTGAATCACTTGGCCCGCCGTCGCCACGTCCGCGGTGACAATCAGCCTCGCTTCGTACCGCGGGCCGTAGCGCAGCTCGTAGGCCTCCCGCACCGTCGCATCGGACACCTCCACCTCGTCCTGCACCAGCAGGCGCAGGGCGGCATTGCGGGTGAGCAATCGGCGAAAGCGAGCATCCCCCAGGCCGCGCTGCTCGCGCAGCTGAGCGAGCAACCGCTCCGCCTCGTTCGGGTCCGGGTCCAGCATCTGCCGAAGCAAATCTCGCTCCGCGGCGACCTGTTCGGGTGTGACCCGCAGCCCACGGGCGTTTAACTCACGCGTCACTTGCGACTCCAGAACCAGCTCGGCCAAGACCTGTCCGCCGGAGGCCTCGATCAGTGGCCCCAGCAGCTGGTCCGACCCGAGCGGCCGGCCGTCGATGTAGGCCACCACCTTGCCCGTTTCGTCCGCAGAGTTTTCACTCCCACGGCGGTCGTCGGCTGTGGCAGTGGGGCCGCTTTCCACCCCGTGGCCGATCGCGGCGTCCTGCTGGTAGTTTGACTCGGCGGCACACCCCGCCAGCCCCACCAGACCCGCCAGATAGAGCTTCTTTAGAGGCATCGCGGGCACGCTACGCCGTCGAGGCCGAAGTGTCAACGCAACAGCTACAATAGTGCCGAACCGATTACCCGCATCGCAGCCGCAGCGTTCCATCGAGTGTGGCAACGGTGTGGACGGAGTGCGACCTTGCCCGCAGCGTCTCGAGTCTATATGGACAACGCCGCCACCAGCTTCCCCAAGCCGCCGGGGGTGCTGCAAGCGATGACGCGGTTCGCGCGCGAGCTGGGCGCCAGCCCCGGCCGTGGGGCCTACGCCGAGGCTCGCGAGGCCGGCCGGCTTTTGTTCCAGTGCCGACAGCGCCTCAACACCCTGATCCATGGCGAAGACCCCCGCCACGTGATCTTCACGCTCAACACCACCGACGCCCTGAACCTGGCGATCCGCGGCCTGGTCCGCCCCGGGGACCACGTGGTCACCACGTGGATGGACCACAACTCGGTGCTGCGCCCCTACAACGCCCTGGTGCAGCAGATCCAATTGAAGCAGACCCGCGTGCAGTGCGACCCACGCACCGGGCTGGTGGACCCGGACGATGTCCGCCGGGCGATTCGGCCGCAGACCCGGTTGATCGCCTCGGTGCACGGGTCGAACGTCTCCGGCACGTTGCAGCCGATCGCCGCGATCGGGCGGATCGCGCGCGAGCACGACATCCCCTTCCTCGTCGACGCCGCCCAGACGCTCGGCCACGTGCCCCTGGACGTGCAGCGCGACTGTATCGACCTGCTGGCGTTCCCTGGGCATAAGGGCCTGCTGGGGCCGCTGGGCACCGGCGGGCTGTACATCCGGCCGGGAGTCGAACGCCGGCTGCACACCTGCCGCGAGGGCGGGACCGGGTCGGTCAGCGAATCGGACGTCCAGCCGGACTTCTTGCCCGACCGCTTCGAGCCCGGCAGCCACAACGCGATCGGCATCATCGGCCTGTCCGAGGCGGTCCAATGGATCCTGGATCAGACCGTCGACCAGCTCTGGCGGCACGAACAGGACCTGATCCGCGTCATGATCGACGGGCTGTCCGAAACCGGCCAGATGCCCGGGCTGACTTACCTGGGCCCGCAGGGTGTCCGCGATCGCTGCGGGGTGTTCTCGGTCCGCATCGAGGGGTTCGATAACCCGCAGGAGCTGTCCGACCTGCTGGAACGCGAATACGGCATTCTGACCCGGTCGGGCATCCACTGTGCGCCGCTGGCGCACCAGACCCTGGGCACCTACGCCGGCGGCGGGGCGACTCGGTTCAGTTTCGGGCCATTTCTGAGCAAACAAGACGTGAAATACGCCTGTGACGCGCTGGGCCAGGTCTGCCTGCGCCACGCCCAAAGCCAAAGCAGCGTGTAACCCCCCCTGTCACGTCCGGCCTTGTTACACGCGCCCACGACCGGAGCGCGACGGTCGACTTTCGGCCGGCTTTGTCGCCTTTCGACCGGTTTTCGGTTCGATTCGCGGCCTGATCGCACGTGCTGGAATCAAGTGGGGTTCGGATCGTGCCGAAGGAATCGTCTGTAGGGTTTATGTCGTTGGTTTAGCGTCCGGAGGTGGTCCCTGCGCGGTCATGGGTTGTTCCGTGGCCGGCTGAATGGTTCCACGGGGAACATCGGATGGATCCAAGCGCTCATCTACCCACGATCGGCATGGCCAGGGCGGGCCAGACTGCGCCCGGGGCGTTGCCGGCCACGACGATCGCGGCGGACTGCCGGCACTACCGCGGCGACCGGCCGTGTTTCCAAAACCGGTTGTGTCTGGGCTGTGAGCGTTACGAGCCGTACGAACAGCGGGTCTGCGTGATCAAGCTGGGCGCGTTGGGGGACGTGATCCGCACGCTGGGCATCCTGCCGGAGCTGCGGCGGCGGTGTCCGCGCGGGCAGATCACGTGGGTGACGCTGCCGAACGCCTGCCGGATGCTGGCGAACCACCCGATGATCGACCGGTTGCTGCCGTTCGATCCGATGAGCGCGCTGGTGCTGGGGCAAGAGCGGTTCGATACGGTGATCAGCCTGGATAAGGAGGCCGGGCCGTGCGCGTTGGCGATGTCGCTGCTGGCCGGGATGAAGCTGGGCGTGGGGCTTAGCGAGTTTGGGACGCCGATCCCTCTGAACGAGCAGGCCAAGCCTTATTTCTATCTGGGGCTGAGCGACGAGCTGAAGTTCCGCCGGAACACGAAGAGCTACCTTCGGCTGGTGTATGAGGCGTTGGGTTGGGAATACCGCGGGCAGAGGTACGAGTTGCCGGTGGACGCCGAGGCGGCGGTCCGTGTGAGGAAGGAGCTGGAGCGTTGCGGGTGGCGGGCCGACCGGCCGACGCTGGGGGTCAATGTCGGTGCGGGTCGCGCGTTTGCGAACAAGATGTGGCCGGTGAGGCGGATTGTCGAGGTGGTCCGGCAGGTGCGCGACCGCTGGCCGCACGTGCAGGTGCTGTTGCTGGGCGGCCCGGAAGAACGTCGGACGGTGCACGAGGTGTTGCACCGGTTGCGGCGGTTGGGGGTCGGGGAGGGTGTGGTTGACGCCGGCACACATCACAGCGAGGCGGAGTTCGTTGCGGTGGTGGATCGGTGCGATGCGGTGTTTTGTGGCGACACGATGGCGATGCACGTGGCGATCGCGCTGGGGAAGAAGGTGGTGGCGGTGTTCGGGCCGACGTGCGAGCAGGAGATCGACCTGTTCGGCGAGGGGCAGAAGCTGGTCGCGACGGTGCCGTGCGCCCCTTGCTACAAGCGGGTGTGCGACCACGACGACGCGTGCGTGTACCAGATCGACGCCCGGGACGCTGCGGACGCGATCGGGAGCGTGATGTCTCTGCCGCTGGTCTACAGTCTGAAGCTCCCGGTGGCGATGCTGCGTCGAGCGGGGTGAGGGAGGTCAAAACCGCCACCCTCACCCGGCCTCTCCCTCGAGGGAGAGGGGTAGAGAGGGCCGCGGATTGCCACCCGCGGCTAGGTGATGGTGTGGTGCGCACAGCGCACCCTACGTTGCTGGGGCACGCTGCGCTTAGCCCCAGGCACCCGACGCATGAGCGGGCTCGGTACGCGGGGTTGCGGGGTTTTTCGATGAAACAGTTGCTGTTGCTGACAGCTCTGATGGTGGCGGGGGCGGTGGGGTCGCTGGTCGAGCCGTTCTGGGGTGTGCTCTTGTACTACATGCTGGCGGTGCTGCGTCCGCAGTATTTGTGGGAGTGGGTGCTGCCCTCGGGG
>JAJUHR010000360.1 GCA_029267795.1 Planctomycetota bacterium | reverse complement strand
GGCCTGCTCGACGCAAACCTGGCAATCGAGGCGGTGACTGCGAGCGAGGTCCGCGGCGGCACGCATCATCGCTTCGGGCCCGCAGGTGAAGACGACCGCGCGGGCGGCGTCGCTGGCGGCTTGAGACCTCAAGAAGCGTTCGAGCCCTTGGGTGATGGTGCCGCGGAGGCCTAGCGACCCGTCGTCGGTAGTTACGACGGTGCCGAACCCGAAGCGGGCAAACTCAACGACGCAGGGTCGGGGTTGGCCGGTCGGGTCGGGCGCGAAGGCGTCGGCCAAGGTTATGGGCAAAAGGTCGCGCGAACGAGCGCCCACGAACGCGACGGCCTTCCATCCGGCTTGCTGCAAGGCCTCGGCCAGGTACAGCATCGGGGGCAGGCCTACGCCTCCGCCGACCAGCAGGCCCAACGATTTCCCCGGCGACAGCGCGAATTGGTTGCCCAGCGGGCCGATCAGGTCGACCCCGTCGCCGCTGTGCAGCTGCGCGAGCCACTCCGTGCCGACGCCGACGACCCGGTGGATCACCTCGAGCCAAGTGCCCTGCCCATCGTCTCCGCGGCCGGCGAGACTGAAGGGGCGTCGCAGCAGGGCCAGGCGGCCGCACAACTCGGGCTGATCGAGGTGTGAACGTTGACCGGGCACCCATTGGAAATCCCGGCCTAGCAACGCCTCGCGGTCACCAACGCCATTGGGCGGGCGGCAACCCAATTGAACGAACTGTCCGGGGCCGGTGGCTGGAAATCGCTGCTCGGTGCGCAGCCGCAACAGGTAATGTTCCCGGCACACCGCGCGGTTGAACTGCACCGTAGCGACGAAAAGGCCTTTTTCCGTCGGTAGGTGAATCAACTCGGGGGGCCAGGGGCCCGAGCCGCGACTGGAAGGTGGGATCGGCATGAGGGGCTTGGGATCCTTCGACGTCGAGCACAGTATATAAGGCGTTTTTCGTCTGGGTGTAGCGTCCTCGGATTGAGGGGCTTGTTCGTAGGGCAGGTCATTGACCTGCCCTACTTCTCGCCATGAAGAAGCCCGAGCGGGTAACCGGGGTATCGCTACGCTCTATCCCAGCCACCCCAATCCGAAGACACTACACCAAACGGAAAAAAGGTCGTACTCTGCTCAGGGGTGCGATGGGGGTTCCCGTGGCGAGAACGAACGACAAAGTGGTGGCGACGATTCGCGCGCTAAGACGCAACGGCTTCGGCGCACTGGACGAATTGTTCCCGACGGTGTGCCTGCAGGAACTATCCCAAGCCCGTCGCCAGGGGTGGAAAGTGGACCGATCGGCGAGCTACTGCGGGCGCTGCGGAGCCTCGGTGGGACCGGGTGTAAACACCGCGGCCGCATGCCCATTCTGTGCGGGGCAGCCGATCGCATGGGACCGCATCATCCGGTTGGATGTGTATCGCGAGCCGATCAGCAGGTGGATCGTCGGGATGAAGTTCGCGGGGCAGTGGCCCTGGGCGAAGTGGTTCGGTCGGCGGCTGGCCCGAGCTGCGGGGCGTTGGGCCGGGGCTCAGCATCAGCAACAGGTGGTGGTGTGCCCGGTGCCTCTGCATTGGGGCCGGCGGCTGCGGCGGGGGTATGACCAGTCCTATTTGATGGCGCGTGGGTTTGCCCAGATGCGGGGCTGGCCCGTGGTTCGCCTGATCCGCAAGGCCCGGTACACGCGGCCCCAAACGGCGCTGAGCGCCTCGATGCGGATCGCGAACGTGCGCGGCTCGTTCAAGGTCAAACCCCTGGATTTAAGCGGGTGGACCGTGTGGTTGGTCGACGACGTCAAGACCACCGGCGCCACATTAAGCGTGTGCGCCCGGCTGTTGCGCAAGGCCGGGGCGGATCGGATCCACGTCGCCGTGGCTGCGGTCGCTGATCCGGCGGGCACGGATTTCAAAACCTGGCCAGGAGGGTCGGCCAAGTGAGCTAAAACCGGTTTCATCCCCCCTCTCCCCTCAGGGGAGAGGTCGGGTGAGGGGTGAAATCTCCGAAAAATCACCGGTCCATCCCTCACCTTAACCCTCTCCCAAACTGGGAGAGGGGGTTATTTCGAAGCTGCTTGTAGTAAACCAGGCCGCCGAGGGGAAAAGCCCCCCCGTCAAGCCCGAAGCTCGGCGCCGAGGTTCTTCTTCAAGGCCTCGACCACCGCGTGGACTTGCGGGTCCACCTGTTCGTGGCGAAGCGTGGACGCGGGGTCGCGGAACACCATCCGGAACGTGACGCTCTTGCAGCCGGAGGGCACGGGCTTGCCCCGGTACGTGCCGATGAAGCGGACTTCTTCGAGCAGAGCCGGCCGCGTTTCCATGACGTGCTGGTGCACCTGCGACCAGCGGACCTTCTCCGCAACGACCACGGACAGGTCTCGCTCGATGCCGGGGAAACGCGGCAGCTGGCGCGCATTGCGCCTGGGCGGGTAG
>JAJUHR010000095.1 GCA_029267795.1 Planctomycetota bacterium | reverse complement strand
TCTGGGCTTGGGGACGTGGCAACCGGCACGACCCCACCGCCGCGATCCAGCTCTGCTACGACGCCGGCGCCCCGTCCCCGCTGCGAGAGATGGCCGTGTACGCCCTACACAGCAGCCCCCACGAGGCCGCCGTGACAGCCCTGAAGCAACACGCGCTGGTCGGCCAGGGATTCCCCGCCACCATGACAAGCCTCATGCACTGGCGGGCCCTGCTGGCGCTGCCGGATTCGGCGTGGGAGCAGGCAGCCCGCGAGGCGCCGCTCCTCCGCGGCGACGCCCTGGCCCTTCGCTCCGGCTCCGAGCCGAACTCGCCATCCCCCACCCTTGACCACGCCCGCGTCTACCGCGCGATCCGCTGGACCACCAACCGCGATCGCGCCCTCGCCCACCGGCCGTACGACCCCCTGCTCTACCTCGCCGCGCTCGAGGGGCTGCCTCCCGGCCAAGCCCCCCTCCAACCCGAACAAGCCATGCCGGACCTCCTTCGGCTGGCCACCGTTGCCGCCGCCGCTGACCCCCACCCGCAGGACCTGCGCCCTTTATTCGCTTCGCCCCATTCGCCCTTGCGAGACCTGGCCTGCGTGGTCGCAGCAGATCGATTTTCAGCCGAGCAAAACGCCGCCCTGGTCGAATCCCTCCTGCGGGACTTCAACGACGACGCCAAACGGTCCGGGGCGGTCCTCGCCGGACTCACCGGCCTGCACCCGACCCTCCTGGCCAGCAAGGCAGACGCCGAGGACATCTGGACTGTCCAGCAAATCCTCAAGCTCGGCCTGTGGATGCAGGGCCACCGCCCGGACCTCGACAAGCTCCCCGAAACGATCCTCACCCGCGACGACCTGCCCACCTCCTCCATCCTGCTGGCGATGCTGCACCGTGGCCACCCCGCCGCCATGGAATACCTCTTCAACCCCACCGGCGAAGAGATCGTCGACCTCGAAGAATTGCTCGACCAAGACCGCTGGTGGTGGGTGCTCCAGCGATACCTGCCGACCGACGCCCCGCCACTCTGGCTCTGGGCCGACCCGCAACTCAAGCGGTTCCAACTGGACGTGCTACGTGATTGGTGCCTGTGGCACCGTAACCCAACTCGATCGCGCAATTGATTCGCCAACGAATCACCCCGCGAACAGCCCCGACTTGTTGCGATCACAACTCACACCCCACGAAATCCCACGCCCACTCGCGTATCTCGTCCCGGACGCGTCGAAACACCGCCAGCAGCTCGTTCTCTCCCACACCGGGCAGATCGGGGTCGTCGAAAGCTCGATGCAGCACCCGGCTGGCGTGCACTTGCCAGGCCGCCGGGCACGCCTCGCGGGCACGATCGCAGACAGTCACCAGCACGTCGAACCGGGCCCCAGCGAACTCGTTCAGGTGCTTCGACCGCTGTCCCGCGATGTCCACCCCTACCTCAGCCATCACGCGCACCGCAAGCGGATGCACCGCCGAAGGCCTCGTCCCGGCGCTGGACACCTCAGCCCGACCGCCCACAAACTGGCGCAGCCACCCCTCAGCCATCTGCGATCGGCATCGATTCGCCGTGCAAACCACCAGGATTTTCTTTGGCCCAACCACCCCGCCCACATGATACGTCAACTCGCGGACACGAACCCCGCCACCACCGCTGCCAGCATAAGCGTCCCCCACAAATAAAAACGCCGCGCTGCGTCACGCGGCGTTCGATGCGATGCGATCGCAAGCCCACCGCACCGGGCTACTTGATCTCGACCTCGGCACCCTGCTCCTTGAGCTTGGCAGCCAACCCTTCAGCCTCCTGCTTGCCCAGGCCCGTCTTCACCGGCTTGGGGGCCCCTTCGACCAAGTCCTTGGCTTCCTTCAGGCCCAGCCCGGTCGCCTCGCGGACGACCTTGATGACCTGAATCTTCTTCTCGCCGCCGCTCTTGAGGATCACGTCGAAGCTGGTCTTTTCCTCCGCCGCCGCAGCTCCGGCGCCGCCCGCCGCCCCGCCCGCCGGCCCAGCCATCACCACAGCCCCGCCGCCCGCCGGCTCGATCCCGTACGTGTTCTTGAGGTAGTTCCCCAAGTCCACCGCCTGCTTGAGGGTCAAGCCCACCAGCTTGTCGCCCAGGGCCTTGATCTCTGCCGAAACTTCCATCACCGCTGCTTCCTCTGCCATGTCAATACCCTTTACTGCCTCGAAACTTTTCCGCTTGAGAGGCCGGGAGACGCTCTCCCGATTTAACCCGCTTCGGGCCAGTCAAGCGCGATGTTGATCCGTCCTTCACGCCGCCAGCGTCGGCGAATCCCACCCCGGCCGCTAGCTCGCTCAATCTCCTCGTGGACCTCACGCCGCGGCAACCGCTTGGATCGCCTCGCCCTTTTCCAGCTTTTGCTTGATCGCCTCGACCAGCGACGCCACCTTCCTGCCGGGCCCGACGACCTGCCCCACCACCCGCCGCGCCGGGCTGAGCATCAGCGTCACCACCTGCGACTGCGCCTCTTCCCGCGTCGGGTACTTGCTCAGCCGCTCGACCTGCTCGGCCCCGAAAAGCTCGCCCTCCATCAGGGCGCCTTTCAGCTTCAAGCTCTCCAGTTGCTTCGCCAGCGCCAGCAACTCGCGCGCCACGCTCACGACGCTCGACCCGCCGTACACCACCGACGTCGGCCCTTCCACCAGCTCCGACAGCCTCTGCAGCGCCGTGCCCGTCACCGCCCGCCTCACCAGGGAGTTCTTCACCACCGTTACCCGGATCCGATGCTTCGACAGATCCCCGCGGAGCTTGTTCACCTCGTTCGACTTCATCCCGCGGATGTCCACCAGCACCGCCCCGTCGACGTCGCGGAACCGCCGCCGATACGACTCGGTGATCAGTTGTTTGACTTGCTTGCTCATCGTCAGTCCCTTAAAGCCTCACCCTCGGCTTTGCGTCGATTTTGAGCCCACCCCGCCGCGGCACGGAGCGTACCACCCAGCCCGGGCTACCCCAGCATCCCGGATGAACCCACTCCGGTCACCCCCAGCCCCCGGACCACCCCCGGACCACCCCCAGATCACCCCCGGATCACTCCGGCTTGACCAGCACCCCCGGCGTCATCGTGCCCGCCAGGCTGATCTTCTTGATATACACGCCCTTGACCGACGCCGGCTTGAGCTTCTGGATCGCCTCGATAAACGCCTGCGCGTTCTCGGTCAACTGCTTGGCGTCGAAGCTCTGCCTGCCGATCACCGCGTGCACGTTCCCCCCCGCGTCGTTGCGGAACTCCACCTTCCCCGCAGCGTACTCCCGCACCGCCTCGGCGATGTTCGGCGTCACCGTCCCGCTCTTGGGCGACGGCATCAGCCCCTTCGGGCCCAGCGTCCGGCCCAGTCGGCTCACCACCCGCATCACCTCCGGGCTGGCCACCGCCACATCGAACTCCATCCAACCCTCTTCCACCTTCTTGACCAGCTCCTCGCCCCCCGCTTCGATCGCCCCCGCCTGCTTCGCCTCCGCCACCTTGTCCGGCGAACAGAACGCCACCACCCGCTTGGTCTTGCCCACCCCGTGCGGCAGCGCCACCGCCCCACGCACCAACTGGTCCGCCTGCTTCGGATCAATCCCCAGGTGCAGGCAGATGTTGATCGTCTGATCGAACTTGGCCTTGCGGAACTGCTTCAAGCGCGCCACCGCATCCGCCAGCGATACCGCAGCCTTGACGTCCCAACCCTCTAGGTCAGCCCGATACCGCTTCCCGTGCTTCGACATGAACGTTCCTTTCGATCAACCCGCGCCCAGCCTCGTTGGCCGACCCGCCGGTCCAATCTCCCACGATCTGGCTCGTGGTCAGCCCCCACTCACCGGTGGGCGTGAATCCCGTTCGCTTGCCCTAACCCGCTCCTAATCCCCGATCCAGCCCGCTTCCCCCTCGAGGCTCTTTAGCCCTGGGCTTTGTTTGAAAACCCCGATCGGGGTGCCACGGCTTGCTTGCCAAGCCGTGAAATCTCAGCGAAACGCGCTAGGCGAGCCAACGATCCGCCGCGCTGAACACCCGCCTAATCACTCGAACCCCTCGACCGTCACACCCATCGACCGTGCCGCACCGATCACTGTGCGCATCACCGCCTCCAAGCTGTGGGCGGTCATCTCCTTCGCCTTCTCCTTCGCGATCGCCTCCACCTGCGCACGCGTCAGCTTGCCGACCTTCTCCTTGTTCGGCACCCCCGACCCCTTCTGCAGGCCCAGGGCGTCCTTGATCATCACGGCCGTCGGCGGGCTCTTGACCTCAAACTCGAACGTGCGGTCTTGGTAAACCGTGATCACGCACGCCACCACCTTGCCGTTCAGCGCCCGCGTCCGCTCGTTGAACTGCTGGATGAACTGCCCGGGATTCACCCCGTGCTGACCCAGCGCCGGACCGATCGGCGGCGCAGGCGTCGCCTGCCCCCCGGGCGCCTGAATCTTGAACTGCGACACAATCGCCTTCTTTGCCACGGCTGCACTCCAAACCCACCCCGCCACGCCACCCGGCACGGGTCGCTCCCGCCGAGTCAAGCCGGGCACTATAGCAAGTTTTCGCGGTCAAAGCCATCAAGAAGCCCATGGAGTGCACTCCATGGGCTTCATTCCTTTCGCGAGAGTGACCGGGTGCCACACAGCAGGCCAAGCCGAAGGCGAGGCTGCTGTGTGCATGAGAGTCCAGCTCACTCACTCAAATAGCTACAGCCGGCAACCCGCGGTTCACCCCCACAGCTTCCCCCCGTGTTTGACACCACTCCAGCCACCTGTACCTTCTAAGGCCCCCGGTGATATGCTTTGGGGCACACGCCGCTGGCTAGGTAGCTCAGTTGGTAGAGCACTGCACTGAAAATGCAGGTGTCGCCGGTTCGAATCCGGCCCTAGCCATTACCCTTTAGACCACCCATCCGACCCCCTTTCCGGGGTCTTCCGGGGGATCATCCGAGATTTTCAAGTCCCCCAACCGCCTCGTCCGATCCTTCCACGAGGCACACAAACTCCGGGAGCAGCACACTGAGTACATTCCATTGCGGTTTTGGTGGGGGGCTCTGGCTTGACTCTTAAAGGGACATCGCCATGGTCAACCACGAGGTCGCTCGCCTGCACGAGTTCCTCAAAGCACTCAACCGCATCGAGTGGTACACCCTCGTCTTCTTCTACCTCGAACACCTGACCACGACCGAGATCGGCCTGGTGCTCAACCTCCCCGAGAACCGCATCCGCCTCATCTTGCAGAAGCTGCGGAACAAGGCCGCCTCCCTGCTCGCTCGCCCTGCGGAATTCGCGCCTCAACGACCCGAGTAAGTTCAGCCAATCCCCCTGAACACAGCCCACGCTCAGCTCCCGGCCCTCGCCCCTTGGATCCCCGTATCCCCCCGGCCGGGTTTGCACCCCTAAGCGTCTGATGGTGTACCGGCCCGGCGCCAAGTCTTCCAGCACCGCCCAACCTATAATTAGGCCCGGCGATGAAGAGACGCCCTTTGAACCGATAACGATTCCATCCGTCGGTGGAACGCGGGCGTCTCGTCGCCGCTCCCCGTGCGAAAAGCACGCGGACCAACGGACCGAATAATCTCCACAAGGAACACGGCATGGGCTGGGAAGCATGGGTAACAATCGGGGTGGTGATCCTGCTGATGGCCGGCCTGGTGCGCAATTGGGCGCAACCAGACCTGCTCGCCGTCGGCTGCCTGACACTGCTCGTCGCCATCGGGTCCTTTGCCGGCACCGACAAGCTCCCCTCCGCCAAAGACGCCGTCGCGGGCTTCGGCAACGAGGGCCTCCTGACCGTGGCCGTGCTCTTCGTCGTCGTCATGGGACTCGTCCAGACCAGCGCGATGACCCTGATCACTCAGCCCCTGATCGGCATCCCCAAAACCGTCTCCGGCGCCCAGACCCGCCTCACCGTCCCCGTCATGTTCCTCAGCGCCTTCCTCAACAACACCCCCGTCGTCGCCATGTTCATGCCCGTCGTCGACGACATCTGCAAGAAAACCCGCATCAGCCCCTCGAAGCTATTCATCCCCTTAAGCTACGCGGCGATCATCGGCGGCATCTGCACCCTCATCGGCACCAGCACCAACCTCATCGTCAACGGCCTGATCACCTCCGCCGGCATGCCCAGCATGAAAATCTTCGACCTGGCCTGGGTCGGCGTCCCCTGCGCCATCGGCGGGCTCGCCTACATCCTCCTGACCAGCCGCTGGCTCCTCCCCGAACGCAAGAGCGCCTTCAACTTCGGCGAGGACCCCCGCCAATACACCGTCGAAATGATCGTCGAGCCCCACGGCCCCCTGGTCGGGCAGACCATCGAAAAAGCCGGCCTGCGCCACCTGCCCGGCCTCTACCTGGCCGAGATCGAACGCAACGGCGAGGTCCTCTCCGCCGTCGGCCCCCAGGAACGCCTCCACGCCGACGACCGCCTCGTCTTCGTCGGCGTCGTCGAGTCCGTCGTCGACCTCCGCAAAATCCGCGGCATCCGCCCCGCCACCAACCAAACCTTCAAGCTCGAAGCACCCCGCACCAAACGCTGCCTCATCGAGGCCGTCGTCTCCGACCGCTGCCCGCTCATCGGCAAGAGCATCCGCGAAGGCCAGTTCCGCACCCGCTACAGCGCCGCCATCATCGCCGTCGCCCGCAGCGGCAAACGCGTCGAGGGCAAGATCGGCGACATCGTCCTCCAGCCCGGAGACACCCTCCTGCTCGAAGCCCACAACGACTTCGTCCAGGAACGCCGTAACTCCAAGGACTTCTTCCTCGTCAGCCGCGTCGAAAACTCCGCCCCCCCACGCAACGAACGCGCCGGGCTCGCCTTGCTCATCCTCGCCGCCATGGTCGTCAGCGTCGCGATGAATTGGATCGACATGCTACCCGCGGGGCTCCTCGCCGCCTGCCTGATGATCCTCACCCGCTGCTGCACCGGACCCGAGGCCCGCCAGAGCATCGAGTGGCCCGTGCTCGTCGTCATCGGAGCGTCCCTGGGCATCGGCAAGGCGCTGCAGACCAGCGGGGCCGCCCAGGTCATCGC
>JAJUHR010000017.1 GCA_029267795.1 Planctomycetota bacterium | reverse complement strand
CTGCCGCCGACATTTACCGAGTCCTTCGCGAACCGTCTGAACGTGTCGAGCGCGATGACCGTGGTGCACGCTGAGGAGGGGATGCCCGTGTTTCCCGGCACGGTGTACATAGGAGCTGGGCACCGGCATTTACGCGTGATCAAAGCGCATGGTGGCGGCGGAACCCGGATCGAGGTCAGCGAGCAGCCGCAGGAGCTGTTGTACAAGCCCTCCTCCGACGAGCTGTTCCGCTCTTGCACGAAGGTCTACGGCGCGGCTCTGTTGGCGGTGGTCCTGACGGGCATCGGGCGCGACGGGACCCTCGGGGCGCGGGAGATCAAGGCGGCCGGGGGGGTGATCCTGACCCAGTCAGCCCAGACATGCGTGGTCTACGGCATGCCCCGCAGCTGCGTCGAAGCCGGCCTGTCCGATGCCCAGCTCGACCCGCCGGATATCTGCAGGGCGCTGCTGCAACTTTCGCCCCAGCACTACGACCGCGCCTGGCATCCCAAGCCAAGTTAGAGCACGTCAACCTCACTTCTAGCTGACGTGGGTGTCACCGGCGTCTTGCCCGCAAGTGCCCAACCTGAACCGCTCGACACTGGCTGAGAAGCAGCCAGTGGCATACGCCCGCGCTTTGCGTTTAAGGGTAGGGTTAGGGTGGCTGGGGGCCCGCGCAGCGGTGCCCCGCTTTTGGCTGCAGCGTCGCTTCGCTCCACCACAACCACCCCGAACCTCTCACCCTGCACCCGAACGAAAAACGCCCTAGTATTTAATCTTTTCAGCGTGTCAAGCAGGAGTAAGCGGGACGATCAGGGCGAGGTGGCTTCGTCCCAAAGCTTGTGGCCCGTGAGCTGGGTGAACACGTCTTCGAGTGTCGGTCGGCCGACCGTGATGCTGTCGAGCCTGCCCGGGAACGCCGAGGCCAGGGCGGCCACGAACGCAGCGCCGTCGTGCTTTTCCAGGCGGATTTTGCCATCCAGGATGATCGGGGTGGTGCCGGCGGACCAGGGCCCAAACCGTTGCTCGATCTGGCGTCGCAGGTCTTCCGCAGCCGGGTCGTCGCCGCAAGGATCGATCGTAATCACGTCCCCGCCGATTCGACTCTTAAGGCGGGCGGGTGTGTCGATCGCGACCAGGCGTCCTTCGCTGAGGATCGCCAGCCGGTCGCATCGGTCGGCCTCTTCCATTAGGTGCGTGGTGAGCGCGACCGTGACGCCCAGGTTGTGGCGAAGCCGCTCGAGGCTGGCCCACAGGTCGCGGCGGGCGCCCGGGTCCAATCCGGTGGAGGGCTCGTCGAGCAGCAGCAGCTTTGGTTCGTGCATCAGGGCCTTGGCCAGCTCGACACGGCGCCGCATCCCGCCACTAAACCGCTCGACAGGCTCGTGTTGCCGCTGGTCGAGGCCGAAGGCCTGCAGTTGTTGTTGGACGCGTCGGGCCAGGTCCGCGCCGCTTAGGCCGTAAAGGTGGCCCTGGTGCGTGAGGTTCTCGTCAGCCGTGAGTTTGACGTCGAGGCTGGGCATCTGGAAGACCACGCCGAGCAGTTCGCGGACCTGACGAGGGTGGGCGAGCACGTCCAATCCAAAGACCCGCACAGAACCGCAAGTGGGTTGCAGCAGCGTGCAGAGGATACGAAACAGCGTCGTTTTGCCGCCGCCGTTGGGCCCGAGGATGCCGAAGATTTCCCCGGGTTCGATGCGGAAAGTGACGTCGTCGAGCGCGGATCGCCGGGGGGTGGGGGCCGCGGGCTGGGGCGTTGGGCCCGAGGCGTTCCCTCGGTGGCGGTAGAGCCACCCGGGACGTGCTTGAGGGTAAGCATGAGTCAGGCCCTCGACGCTGATCGCATGGGTGCCGGGCGGTACAGGAGGCACGGCGCTGAGCGAGCAGCGTTCCGAGACGGCGGGCTGATCTGCGGGGGGCATTGGGGTTCACGCTACGCGCCGCTGGTGGGGGCGCGCCTCACAATCAATAGCCGTATTCGGAGGGTTGGGTCCGCGGCTCCTGGTGAGCGCCGGGCTCGGTTTGGCTTGGCTCGTCGTGGGTTTGATACACGCCGATGGCCTTGACGCGGTTGAACGCCTGGGGCTTGAGCTGCAGCGTGTCGGACAGGATCGCCAGCACCACCCCACAAGCCATCACGAACGGGACGACCGCCAGGCCGATGATGATCTGCTTCTCGAACTTCAGGTGCATGAAGTAGGTCATCACGATCGCGGCCTTGGGCAGCGTGAAGACCAGGATCAGGATGACCAGCGCGTACTTGGGGACGAAGCGATAATTCACCCACAGGTCGTAGAGGATCACCTCCGCAGCGGTCAGCGCCAGCAGGATCAGGAACAGCGCCCACAGGGGCACGCGGTGGGGCTCTTCGTGTCCGTGGCTTGGGGTGGGGGAGGTGGGTTGCATGGTCACCGGTTCCTTTCAGGGATATCGAGGGTCACGGTCGGAGGCCCGTTCCGCGCAACCGCGACGATCGATCGTTGTTGGCTGGGTCGTGGGTCACATCAGGTACACGATCGCAAACAGGATGATCCACACCAGGTCGACGAAGTGCCAGTACAGCCCGGTGGCTTCCACCGGCGCGTAGTTGTCCTCGTTGAACTTACCCGCCAGGCCCATCCCCGCGAGCACCGCCATGGCGATCACGCCGATCAACACGTGCAAGCCGTGAAACCCGGTCATCGTATAGAAGCAGCTGCCGAAGATATCCGAATCTGGCCGCATGCCTCGATGCACGTACAACTCGTAATACTCTACACCTTGGATGCCGACGAAGACCGCCCCGAACAGCGTGGTGAGGAACAGGCCGAGGTTGCCCCGCGCGCGTTTACCGGCCTGGATCGACTGTAGCGCCCAGACCAGCGTGACGCTGGAGCAGATCAGCAGGAACGTGTTGGCGGCGGTGAGCGGGATGTTCAGCGGGTACCCGGGGGCGGTGGGGTCGGCCCAGGTGTCCTGCCCGGAGCGGAGCACGATGTACGCCCCAATCAACCCGGTGAAGAACATCACCTCGGAGCCCAGGAACAGCCACATCCCGAGCTTGCCGTTGGGGATGCCCAACTGAAGCACGGAACCGTGGGCCATCAGGGGTTTAGCCGCGCTGCGGCGTGCCATTGCAGTCGTATCGGACATGCTTTAAACCTCGCAAATAAGCCTTCGGTGCATTGCCCCGCTTGGGGGGCATCACGATCGACAATCAGCCGCGGCCACGCTGATCCCGTTTTTAAAGGCGCGCGCTGCTCAACCCGGGTCCATCAGCATGAGGGTGTAGACCACGGGCAAGTATACCAGCGAGGCGGTGAACATCGCGCGGGCGCAGCGCTCCGTGGGGCGCAGGACCAGCGCCACCGCCGATCCGAGAAACACCAGCCCCGCCGCCAGCGACCCCGTGAGATAGAGCGTTCCGCTGATCCCCAGCATGGTCGGTAGCATCCCTAGGGGAAGCAGCGCCAGGCAGCCGAGCAGGGTCTGCCGGAAGGTGCTCTCGCCGCTGGGGTCGAGCACAGGCAGCACAGCGATCCCGGCCCGTGCGTAGTCGTGACGGTACAGCCACGCGATCGCAAGAAAGTGAGGCAGCTGCCAAAGAAACAAGATCGCAAACAGCAGCCACGCCCGGAAGTCTAGCGTCCCGGCGGCGGCCGCGTAGCCGATCACGGGGGGCAGGGCGCCGGGCACGGCTCCGATGATGGTCGCCACACTGGTGAGCGGTTTCAGCGGCGTATAGACCAGGACGTAGGTCAAAATCGTGATCAGGGCAATCGCCGCCGGCAGGGCCCCCGCCGTCACCGCCAAGCTCGAGACGCCCAAGACACCCAGCAGCGCCCCCCACCAGATGGCCTCGAGGATCGAGAGGCGGCCGCAGGGCAGCGGGCGGTTGCACGTGCGGCGCATCCGGGCGTCCACTTCGCGTTCCAAGACTTGATTGAACACGCTGGCGCTCATGCACGACAGGGCGGTTCCGAGCACCGCAGCCAGCGCCGCGAAGCTGGGACCCGCGCCGGCTCCTTGCTCGCAGCCCAAAGCGAAGCCGACGTAGGCGGTAAACGCCACCATCGCGGTGATCCGTGGCTTGGTCATGGCCATCAGGTCACAGCATTTCGCCAGGCCTTTGGCGGGGGCCGCGTGCGCCGCGAGGGGGGCGAGAGCCGGCTCGGTCGGCCGCGGGCTGATCGTTTGGGCTGAGCCCAGCGCTTGCGTCACACGGAGACTCCTTGGGCTTGGCAGGTTACAGAAGGACGCGTGGTGGTCGGGGTTGAATAAACAAGGCCCTGCCTACTGCGGCGCAACCATGGCCGATGCACGCGCAGGGCCAGCAAGGTAGCCAACGCCAGCATCGCAGCTCCGGCGGCCTGGTGGGCAGTGGCGATTTCAGGCTGGCGGCCCGTCCAGATGATCAGCGCCCCCAGTGCCACCTGCAGGATCAACAGGACAACCAACGGCAAGACGGGCGGTGGCGGCATGGCGTCGTGCCGTGCGTCGACGCTGATCTTCGTCGCGGTGCACACCAGCACGGCGGCGACCACCACGGCCCAGGCTCGGTGGGCGAAGTGGATGTACACCTGGGCGGGGGTGTAGTACCCGCCGGTCTGGTCGTACGGCCACTGGGCCATCGCGGCCTGTAGGGCTTCTGCGTCCGACGGCGGAAAGAGCCCCCCATAGGAACCGGGGAAGTCCGGGATCGCCAGGCCCGCGCCGCTGTGGCGCACCATCGCGCCCAAGATCAGTTGGATCAGCAAGACGGCCAGCAACAACAGTGACAGCGACCGCACGATCGGGCTGTGCCGGGACGTAGGCGATGCAACGGTGCGCTGGTTTGATGATTGAGGGCCGGCTACGACGGCGGTTGCCCCAAGGGCGGGCGGGTTCAGCGTCATGGCTGCGACGCAGACCGCCAGGCACAGGAACAATTGGGCCGTTACCGCGTGGACCACCGCCAGCGACGTGGATAGCTCGGTGACGCGCAGGCCCCCCATCACGCCTTGGGCGATCACCAGGATCACCGCCGCGACGCCCAGCCATCGCAGGCCACGCCGATCAGCTCCGCATCGCCCCAGGTCCACGCGGCGCCACCACGGCCGGGAAAGGGTCAGTTCATACGGGAGCCGGCGGTGGAGCCAAGGCACCCAGAGAACCATCGCCACGACGAGGGTCATCGCGCCCACGACGCTCCCTGCCAGGCGGTGTAAGTGCTCCCAGAAGATCCCCCCACGACCGATCCAGAGCCCCCACGGCACGCTGAACATGGGGTACCCGAACGTGGTTGGCCAGTCGGGCACGGCCAGCCCTGCGCCCTTGCTCGTCACGGTGCCTCCGAGCACGATCAGCAGGAACGTGACGGCCACCCAGGCCCGGATCAACACGCGGGCCAACGCAGTCATCACGGGTTGGGAGTGGGGCGTGCAGGCGATTGGATCGCTGGAACTAGCCATGGGATTCACGCGTCAGTGTAGCTGCAACACGGCTTGATGCCCGGCCGGCTCGACAACCCCGGCTGGTAACACCCGCGACTGGGGCAGGTAGTCATCTTCCACCACAGGGGAGCTGTACTCGTACGGACCGCGGTAAACCGTCGGGATGACGTCAAAGTTCGTGTGCGGTGGCGGCGAGCTGGTGGCCCACTCCAACGAGTTGGCTTTCCAGGGGTTCGCGTCCACCTCGTAACCAAACCGATCCTGCGGCCGGTAGACCAGCAGGTAGATCAGTCCGGGCAACGCGGTCAGCGCGAGGATGATGTACCGGTGCTGGAACAACCCGGGCGTGCCGATCCACAGGTACGGGTCGGGCTTGAAGATCAGCGGCGCCAGGAACGCGGGGAGGAATGCCGGATAAAGCAGGCGTTGCAGCAGGGCGGGCATCTTGATGGCGCCTCCCACGGCCCAGATCGCGAACACCGCCACCACCACGAGCGCGACGAACACCGCTCCCCGCAGCAGCCCGCCGCCCAGCGCCTCCCAGAGGTTCGCCACACCTGGGTCGTAGTGCTTCCAGAAGTTGACCCCCACCACGAAGGGCAGGCCGAGCATCACGGTGAACACGGCGGTGATCGCCCGGCCGAGCTTGCGCGGCAGGCTCACGAACAGGTTGTAGAAGAACGGCAATTGGGCCGTGCCGAGCATCATCGCGCTGATTGTCATGAACACGTTCAGCGGCTGCAGGTGCTGCATCGAGGGGTATTCCATGATCGCGGCGTAGCGGCGTGGGTGGCCCCCCAGGCCGAGGATGTGCATCAGGAAGAACGTGCCGTTGAAGGCGATCATGGTCATGATGAAGTGGATCACGCCCCACCTCTGGTTCATCTGCCGGCCGAACATCTTGGGGAACCAGTGGTAGATCCCCGCGAAGATGGCGAACATCGACCCGCCGAACAGCACGTAGTGGATGTGAGCGACGATGAAGTACGTGTCGTGGATCGGGATGTCCACCGGGGCGCTGGCCATGAAGATGCCGCTGAGCCCGCCGATGACGAACATGCTCACGAACCCGATCGCGTTGAGCATCGCCGGGGTGTAATAGATGTTGCCGCCCCAGAGCGTGCCGAGCCAGTTGAAGGTCTTGATGGCCGAGGGCACCGCGATCATGATCGTCGAGACCATGAACGTCGTGCCCAGCAGCGGGTTCATGCCGGACTGGAACATGTGGTGGCCCCAGACGATGAAGCCCAGGCCGGTGATGCCCGCCATCGCGAAGATCATGGGCTTGTAGCCGAAGATCGGCTTGCGGGCGCAGGTGGAAACGATGTCGCTGACCACGCCCATCGCCGGCAGGATCATGATGTACACCGCTGGGTGCGAGTAGAACCAGAACAGGTGCTGGAACAGCAGCGGTTGGCCCCCGGCCACGGGCATGAAGAAGTGCGTGCCGAGCGTTCGGTCCAGCAGCAGCATCATCATGACCGCCGTGAGCACCGGCGTGGCGAACAGGGCTAGCGTCGAGGTGATCAGGATCGCCCAGACCGTCAAAGGCATGCGGAACAGCCCCATGCCCGGGGCACGCATGTTCAGGATCGTCGTCAGGTAGTTCGTCGCCCCGATGATGGAGCTGAACCCCACCAGGCCCACCGCGGCGATCCAGATCGTGGTCCCGGTTTGGCTGCTGTAGGCCGCCTCCGCCAAGGGGGGGTACATGGTCCACCCGCCGCCCGATGCTCCGCCGGGGGTCCAGAAGCTCAGCAGCATCAGAGCGCCGGCGGGGACCGACAGCCAGAACGAGAGCATGTTGAGCCTGGGGAACGCCATGTCGCGGGCGCCGATCATCAGCGGCACCAGGAAGTTGCCGAACCCGCCGACCAGCATGGGGATGATCACGAAGAAGATCATGATCGACGCGTGCATCGTGAACAGCTGCAGGTACGCGTCGGTGGTCAGCGTGTTCTTGTAGTAGGAAACCGCGTCGGCGCTCAAGGTTTGTGCCTCACCCTGGTGTTCGACCATCACGGGCGTGGCCGCGGGGTTCAGGGGCAGGGCCAGCTTGCTGGTATCCGTCTCTTCGCGGGGTTTGCCGTCGTCGCTGAGGACGTAGCGGTCGACGCCGAGCAAGGTCAGCTCTCTGGAGGCCGCGTCTGTGCCGGTGCCCGCCACTATGACCTTGGTCCCCACCACGACGCGGACCTGCTGCTTGGAGTAGTCGTAGTCGCCCATCACCAGCCGATGATCGACGAACGCTTGAACGGGCTGCTCCAGCACGAAGACACGCCCCATCGGATTGCGGACGCGGGTGTGTGCCGGCACGGTGACCGCCAGGCCCTTCGGGAAGTCGACCAGTTCGACCACGGTCCCGGCGGGCAGGCTCTGGGAGTTGAACTGCGTCTGGCTCCTAAGTTCCACCGGTCCACCGAGCTTCCAGAACGCCGGGTTGGCCTCCGGGGCCCGACTGGTCATCTTCCCGGGCAGGATCGCGGCGTAGGGGACGTTCTGGTTCGGCCACGCGATCTGGTACCGCACCGCCAGCGCCAGCAGGCCGCCCAGGATCACGAAGAGCAGGGCGGTAAAGGTGAACTGGATCCCGATCACTTTGTGGTCGGTCGAGAAGACGTACTTCGTGAAGAAGTTGGTTGGGCCGTGACCGTGGTGGCCGGCGTGCTCGTTGTGGTGGCTGGTGCTCATGGTTAGGTCACCTGCTTAAGGGGGGCCGTGTGTCCGTGTGGGGGTAAAGGGTACCGGGCGATCGATCGAACGATCCGAACGGGTTGACCGCCCCTCGACCGGGGGGCGAACCGCACAGTGTCAGTACCCCTCGGAATCCTCCCCCTCGGCCCCCAGGTCGAGGTAGGACGTTTCTTCCTCGATGAACTTCTCGAATTCCTCGTCGCTGACAGCGTAGAGCTGGCCCCGCATCTTGAAATGGCCTTGACCGCACAGCTCGGCGCAAACGATGTCGAACGGCCTCGGTGAGCCGTCAGGCTCACACCCCTCCACTTCGGCGCTGCTCTTGGCGGCGTTGATCCACAGCCGGCCATGAAGCCCAGGCACCGCGTCCAATTTCACGCGGAAATTGGGCAAAAAGAAGCTGTGCAGCACGTCGACGCTACTGAGCGTGATATACACCCGTCGGTTCACCGGGATGTACATCGTGGGGGACACAATGTCGTCCCGGGCGTCCGGGTGGGTGCGGTCCAGGCCGATCATCCGGTCGAAATCGCTGCTCCTGGGGTCGATCAACTCGGGGCGACGCGGGCCGAGCTTGCTGTCCTTGCCCGGGTAATGGAAGAACCACTGGAACTGCTTGCCGACGACCTCCATCCGGACCACGCTTTCCCCGTCCTCCACCGGCGGCTGGGTCTTGATGCTGGACCACGTCGCCTGGCTGAAGGCGGCTGTGACCACCAGGATCCCTGTGGGGACCAGCGTCCAGACGGCTTCTAGGCGGCCGTTGCCGTGGACGAACTTGGCGTGCCGGCCCGGTCGGTGGCGGTACTTGATCAGGAACGCGATCAGCACCACGAACACCCCCAGGCCGACCGCACAGGTCAGGTAGAGGATCCCATAGAAGAGCGTATCGATCGGGCGGGTTGCCGGGAAGACGTTCTCGTGCAGCCACCAAGTGCGCCTGCCCACGGTCTCTATGCCCTGATCCTGCGCCCAGGCCGCCCCGTATAGCAACAGCCAGACGCCCAGCGCCATCAGGGCTAATCGATTTCTTCCTGTCCTCGGCCAGCGTCCCAATGCCGGGTCTTTCATGGGTGGTGTCTCATCGAGGTAGGCCTGCAGCCCGTGGCCCGGGCCGCCCCGGGCGGTTCCACAACAATCGTCAGTGCCACCGGAGTGCCGCCGCGCGATCCGTGGGATCAGTTCGGCGGCGTGTAGGTGAACGTGACCTCTTTGGTCTCCCCCTCGGCGAGGGGCACGGTCACCTTGGCGTGGTCGGGAGTGAACTTGTCAAACTCGTGCCAGACGCTGACTTCGTACTCTCCCGCGGGCAGGCCGCGGATCGTGAACGTCCCGTCCTGCTGCGTCACGGCGAAGAACGGGTGCTCCATCACGTGGACGTAGGCGGTCATCCACGGGTGCACGTCGCACTTGAAGGGCATCGCCATCTCCGGCTTGGCGAACTTCTTGGCCAACACCATGTCTTTGACGGGCATGCCCTCGTTGAACGACCCGTTGTGGTTCGTGATCACCTTCACGTTGTGCAGCGTGTTGTCGCTGTTGTGGATATCGAACTCCTGGTTCACCATCACGCCGACCACGTGCGGGACGTACGTGCAGCCGTGCTGATCCATCACGACCTTCGTGGCGGGCGGGGTGAAGGTTTTGCCCTCCAGCCCCTTGCTGATCCACACGAAAACGTTTTGGAGCGTGTCGTTGTCGCCGAACACGTACTGCTCGCTCAGGGGGGGATTCTCGGCGGAATGGACCGATTCGCAGTACTTGTCCGCGGACATGCGGATGGGTTTGCGCTTGGCTTGGCGTCCGTTGAACTTGACCACCCCTTTGATCGTTGCGCCGGGCTGGTCGACCCCACCAATGTTCAACGTGGGTGTCGGTGCGGGGGCGGCCTCTTCAGCGAACGAGGGCGTCGCGATCACGCAAGCGCACAGCGTGCCGATGCAAAGACCCTTGAGGGGCAAATCCAGGCGAGTCGTTCGGGTATGCATGGATGCAGTCCTTTATATCGGTAGCGTATCCCTTCGGGGCGGAGGTGTCACCCGCCCTATATCTTGATGGTTGCCCAGCGGCACTTGCCGCGGGCGGGGGGGTCCCTATTCTAGCGTTCGCTTACAGCTCGGCCAGAGCCTACCGTGTGCTGAGCGTTACGTCCCGGCGATGGGAGGTGTTCGCGAGAACGGTCACCTCAAAGGTCACCGGCGGGAGTTTCGGGTCCTCCTGCAACGCTTCCAGCGTATATGTGCCGGGCGATAGGCCGGATATCTCATACCGGCCCTGGACGTCGCTGACGCAGAAATAGGGGTGGTTCACGACGTGGATCACCGCCCCCATCCACGGGTGCACGTCGCAGCGGACCGGGATGCCCATCTCGGGCTTGGTCAGTATTTTGTCGATCACCATCCCTTTGACCGGCTGACCTTCGTTGAACGAGCCGTTGTTCGCCGAGAGCATCTTCACGTTGTGCAGGGTGTTGTCGTCGTTGCGGATCGTTAGCGTCTGCCCAGCCATCAATCCGATCACGTGCGGCACGTACTGGCAGCCGACCTGCGTCAGCAGCGCGGGCCTGGGCATAGCCGTGGGGCCGCCCCGGAGCCCTGACTTGACGTACACGAACACATTCTGCATCGACTTGTCAGCGTTTACTACCAGCGATTCGTCGAGCACCTTGGCATCACGGTGCAGCTTGTCGCAATAGGGGTCGGCGGCCATGCGGATCGGCTTACGCCGCGGGGGCTGGCCGTCGAATCGGACAACCCCCACGACCCTGCCGGTGCCGTTGGCTTCGATCGCCACGGTAGGCTCCTCGTGAAGCTGGATCGAGGACACCCTGGGTTGCTCGACGGGCGGTGCCATTTCTGGGGCAGGCGCTGCAGCAGCTGGGGAACCGGGGGCTGGGGGTTGTTGACCCGCGGCAGGGGGGCTCGAGGCGGGCCCACTTTCGGCCTGGGGCGCAACAGGAGATCCGGAAACGGCCGGGGCGGCCTGGTCCGGCGGCGGAGGCAGCGGCTTCAACTCTACCTTCTCCGGTTCGCCGCCGATGAGCCGTTCAGCGCCGGGCGTGTAGTTGCGCACACCCGCAGCGTAGACGAAGTCCATCAGCAGGTCGCGTTGATCCCGACCGGTGTAACCATACATCGCGTGAGCCTGCTGCTTGGCTTGCTCAGGGAACTTGGTAAAAGCAGATTGGCCGCCAGGGAACCACTGAGGCATCTTGGTCCCCGGCTGAATCGTCGCGGGCTCCTGGAGCCAGTGGTCCACCCACTGGCGCTGCAGCCGCCAGGCGGTCAAGGATAGGTTCGGGGCGCTGTACACCGGGCCGGTGGGTGCGGGCGCCGCGGCGGCCTCCTCGTAGCCGGCTTCTTCCTCGCCGTAACCGCCCTCTTCTTCGCCGTAACCCTCGTCTTCGGCCTCGTCGTTCGCGGCTTGATCGGCAGCGGGCTCCTCGTCGTATCCGTAGCCCTCGTCCCCATAGCCATCGCCTTCATCAACGGGCGCCGCCGTCGGCGTCGGATTATCCAGCTTCCACAAGGCCAGCAGCTTCTCTTCGTCGCCCAACGCGTGGCACTGGAAGCATCGCAGCTCGTTGAACAGGGCTTGGCCGCGGGCGAATCGCTCGGCGTCCGGTGCAGGGCTGGGCAGCTCCGAGAAGGGGTATTCCACGTTATTGACCCGGCGCAGGAACTCAGCCGCGGCGTGGACTCGTTCCCAGGTTGCCTGTCGGTCGGCCACCGAAGACTCACGGGGATCGAACTCGCGCGGCCGGGCCAGATCGAACTCCAGCGCGAACCGCTCGAGTTGCTCGCAGGCGCCGGCAACCGCCGGCCTGTCAAACCACTGCGTGTCGGCGGCGTTGGTGGCTTTGAACTTGGCGATCGGGTCCAGGCATCGCGCCAGGCGTTCGTGCAAGGCTTGGCTCGTCCCAGCGAAATAGTCCGCCAGGCCAGCCGCGTCGTCCAAGCCCATCGGGAAGCTGGGCATGCGGATTTTCAACCACGGGCGCAGCATCTGCACATTCTGCAGGAACCCGAACAACCATTGAGGCTGGGTCTTGGCGCCCTGGCCCAGCAGCCGCGGGGGCGCATCGTTGAGCTTTTCGTAATTGAACGAGCCATCGGTGTTCAAGACCCCCAGAAATTCCCAGATGTGTGGCTGGTTGTCTTCAATCTTGTGGCACCCGTAACAGTTGTACAGCGTTGCGATCTGCCGGCCGCGGATCACGCGTTTCATCGCCTCGTCGGCTGTGGCGAGCTGCATGGTGGGGCTGACCAGCGGCTTGCGGATGCTCGTGACGTATGTGACCAAGGCCCGCACCTGCTCATCGGTCAGGAAGAACTTGGGCATCTTGAGCTTGTCGTACGGTTTGCCGACGTCGGCGGTCGCCACGTCAAACTCACCGCCACTGCCCAGGTGACCCTCGAAGGTAGTCCGGCCGCGGTCGTACACGCGCGTGTTGTGCAGCTTGTGGTACAGCCAGGGTCGGCGCTCCAACTCCATCCGCTCCCAGCGCAGCGTGACTGGGGCCAGCTTCGGGCTGGAAGCGGTGGTCTGAGGGGCGTCGGCTTCCAGCCCCTCGTGGGCGACCTTCCAGACCGTGATGGGCTTTTCGCGATCGCTGTCGAACGCGTGATCGAAGTAGCCGAAGTCCAGTTTGTGCGGGTCCTTCAGGCCCCAATCGTCCAGGTTGGTGCAGGCCGACACGGCCGCCTCGAACCCGTTGATCAGGTGGCAGCCGTTGCACCCGTAATGGCCGATCATCTTCTTGCCGAGGAACAACAGCTGCTCTTCGGTGGACATCCCCGCGGCTTGCTCGCGCGCCATCGCCAGCGTGCTCTGCGGGGCGTTGAGCTGCGCGACCAGCTCGGCCAGCATCCGCTTGCCGTTGCCGTCCAGGGCGAGGAAGTCCACCGGCTCGTAGCCCGGCCGCTCCAGCGTCAGCAGATACGCCGCCAGGTCGTTGGCCTCCTGCTCCGACAGGCGGAAGCTCGGCATGATCGTGTAGCTGGAGTAGTGCCTCGGGTTGCGAAGCCAATCGTACAGCCACGCGAGGGCCTGGTCCTCCGTCCGCCCGGCTTTGAGCTTGGTCCCCACGCCGGACAGCTCGGGCCCTGTGCGCTCCAGCTTGGGGGATAGGTGTTGCAGCGCATACCAGTGCCGCTGGTTGTACGACATCGCCTGGTACACCCTGGCGGCCTCGTCGTTCGACACCCCGGTTCGGGCAACCAAGTCTTCCACGATCCACTTCTGCCCGTGTTCTTCGAGGTTGGTGTGGCACGCCAGGCACCCGAGGGTGTTGAACAACGCCTTGCCGTTGGCTGGGTTGCCGGGGGTAGCCGGTGGCGGCTCGGGCCGGTAGGGCGGCGCCTCTGCGCTCGGCTCGGCGTTCATCAGGTAATACGTCATCGCCGCCACTTCGGTCCGGGTACGCATCACGTCCACCGGGGACGAGTTGTTCTCCAGCATGAAGTAGTGCGGCATCCGGGTTGTCGGGCGGAATGCCTTGGGCGACCAGACCCACGAAGCCGTCATCGACGGCGACAGCTTGTCCTTCACGTGCACCAGGCTCGGGCCGACGCGCTTGATGTCCAGGTCGTCCTTGAGGCCCTCCACCGAGTGGCAGTTGACGCACCCT
>JAJUHR010000323.1 GCA_029267795.1 Planctomycetota bacterium | reverse complement strand
GGTGGGGTTGCAGACGAAGACGACCATGGGTGGGTTTGGCAGGCTCAGGCTTAATAGAGCGCCGGTGATCTTCTCTTCGCCGAGGAACTGGAATTTCAAGTCGTCCTCGGATTGCAGCTGTTGATCCTGTGGGGGTTGGAACAGTTCGGCGAGGCTGAGCACGCGGACGCGTCGGGGGCCGACGGCGACGATCGTTTCGGGCGTGGTCAATTGATTGACCACCTGGTCGTAATCGGGAACGGGTTTGGCGTCGCGGAGTTCGGTGGCGGCGTCGCGGAGCTGGTCGCGTTGTTGGCGGAGGTGTGACACCAGTCGCAGGAGCCCGTCGCGCACGGAGCCGGGCAGGGTGTCGGTGTCGGCGGCTTTGGAGAGCTGGTCGATGGCGAAGGAGTAGACGCCCTGGTCGAGTTGGTCGAACCAGGCTTGAAGGGTTCGGGAGGCCTGGGCGTAATCGGGCAGGGGGGTATCGAGGCTTTGCTGGAGTTGCCGGTCCTGCTCGGTGAGGTTGGGGCCGAGGCGGGAGAACGCCTGGGCCAGGGAGTGGAGGAAGGTTTTAAGGTCGCGGTCGCTCAGGCCGGGGTCGTCGAGGACGCGGTCGAGCACGGGGCGGAGCTGGTCGGAGGATTCGACGAGGCTGGTCAGGGCCTGGCGGCCGCGGTCGATCGCGCCGGCCAGGGGGGTGAGTTGCTCGTCGTAGCGCTGGCGGAGCGAGGCGTAGAAAGCCTCGACGCGGGTGGGCTGGGTGGCGGGGTCGATGTGTTCAACGGTCAGGTGGTTGCTGTAGCGGCTGTATTCGTCGACCAAGTCGCGGGCCTGGTCGGTGTAGGGCCCCGTGCCGCTAAAGAGCGTGACCAAGTGGTAGGGCTCGGTCAGGTCGGCCAGGAGGTGGCGCGTCTGAGGGGAGAGGCTGTAGCGTCGGGTGGAGGTCAGGTCGAAGCGGACAAACTGGCGGAAGCCGATCCAGTTGATCAAGACGGCGATGCCGACCGCGGCGAGGATGGCCACCGCCACGTTCAAGCCGTATTTGACGCGGCGTTGACCTTGCGAGGGATCTGGGTGAGGCGGAGTGGGCATATGGGGGGCTCCCCGTGAGAGTCGGTGGCTTAGCGCCAGCGGCGGCTTTCCAGCAGCTTGGTGGCCATGAAGAGAAAGAGGGCGGTGCCGCTGAGGAAGTAGACGAAATCGCTGGTGTCGATCAGGCCTTTGTTGAAGTCTTCGAACTGGAGGTTGACGTTGAGGTAGATCGTGGCTTGGCGCAGGCCGGGGGTGACGAAGCTGGCCTGGGCGAGGAAGTACATGGCGATGGTGAAGAGGCAGATGATAAAGACGGTCAGCAGGAAGGCGATGATCTGGTTTTGCGTGGCGGCGGAGGCGAAGGTGCCGATGGACAGGTACAGGGCGCCGACGAGGAGGAAGCCCAGCAGGCCGGTGAGGATGGGGCCGCGTTCGGGCTGCGCGGTGATCTCCAGTACGGTCACGAGCGCCAGCAGCGGGAGCATGAGCACGAGCAGGAAGCCCATGGCGCCGAGCCACTTGCCCAGGATTACTTGGACGTCGGTGACGGGCGCGGTGACCAGGGGTTCGATCGTGCCGCTGCGGAACTCCTCGCTGATCAGGCGCATGCTGATCGCCGGGACCAGGAAGATCATCAGCCAGACGACGCCTTCGAGGGTCGGTCGCAGGGTGGCCGGTTCGCCGGGGCCGTAGTTGGCCAGGAAGATCATCGCGGTGCCCAGGGCGAAGAGCCCGAGGACGACGTAGGCGATCGGCGAGAAGAAGAGGCAGGTGATTTCGCGCCGGGCGATCGTGAGGGTTTGGTCGAGCTGGCGGGTCATCGGGGTTGGGGGCTCCGTGGGTTTGGCCTTGGGTGCGGGTTGGGTTTGCGGGTGCTCCTGGAAGGGGGTGGCGGTGGGGTCACGCGGCTTGGGTTGGTGTGGCGGCCTGGCTTTGGCGAGCGGTGATCTGGACAAAGAACTGCTCGAGGCTGGCGGTTTCGTGCCGCATTTCCCGGATCGGCCAACGGTTCGTGGTGACAACGGCGCCCAGGGCTTCGCGGATGTCGCGGCCGTCCTGAGGCGTGACGATGGCGCGGCACCAACCGTCGTGCGAGCTGAGGTCCAGTTGGGCTACGCCGCTGACTTGGCGGAGGGCTTTTTCTGCGGCGGCGGTGGGGGCTTTGACTTCGAGCAGGATGCGGGATTGGCTGGCGACGCGCTGCCGCAGCTCGTCGGGGGTTCCTTCGGCGACGATCTTGCCGCTGGCGATCACCAGCAGCCTGTCGGCGGTCTTTTCGACCTCGGGCAGGATGTGGGTGGAGAGGATGATCGTGTGCTTGTCGCGCAGGTCTTGGATCAGCTGGCGGACGTGGGTGATCTGGTTGGGGTCGAGGCTGGCGGTGGGCTCGTCGAGGATTAGCACGGGGGGGTCGTGGAGCAGGGCCTGGGCGAGCCCGACGCGCTGCCGGTTGCCGCGGGAGAGCTGGCCGATGAGGCGGCGGCGTACGGCGGTGAGGCCGCAGAGGTCGCAAACGCGGTCGATGTGTTGGCGGCGGGCGGCGTGGTCCATGCCGTGGAGGCGGCCGCGGTAGTGCAGGTACTCATCGACGCGCATCTCGGGGTAAAGGGGGGTGTTTTCGGGCAGGTAGCCGATCTTGGAACGGACGGCCAGGGAGTCGGTGAAGACGTCGTGGCCGGTGACGCGGACGGTGCCGCTGGTGGCGGGCATGTAGCCGGTGAGGATGCGGAGGGTGGTGGATTTGCCGGCGCCGTTGGGGCCGAGGAAGCCGACGATCTGACCGGCGGGGATG
>JAJUHR010000335.1 GCA_029267795.1 Planctomycetota bacterium | reverse complement strand
GCGCCGCGACGGCCGGGCCATCGTGGCGATCAGCGACAATGGGTGCGGGCTGTCGGACGAGCAGATCGCCCGCATTTTCGATGCCTTCTACACCGGCAAGCCCGACGGGTTCGGCATCGGCCTGTCGCTGTGCCGGTCGATCCTGGATTCCCACGAAGGCCGGCTGTGGGTGAATTCGGCGCCGGGGGCCGGTGCCCGCTTTTCCATGTCGCTGCCGATCCGGTCTGCGCTGCCGATCCGCTCCGGGCCTGCGTCCAACGAAGGCGGGGGAACCGAGCGAAGCGGCACGGACGCCGCACCCGACCGGGATTTACGATGCCCGGCCGGGAACTAAGAGTCTGTCCTGAAAGATTATTTCCGACCGAGCCGCCGAAGCATCAGCCGGATCATTGCGATGCGGATGAAGGCAACGGAGGTTCGGAAGTACTGCTCGTAATGGCGTACGAGGCGTCGGCAGCGTGTGAGCCATGACAGCGTGCGCTCAACCAGCCACCTTTTGGGGAGCACGACAAAGCCCTTGGCCTGATCGGAGCGTTTGACGATCTCCAGCCGCCAGTCGCCGGCCTCCTTCACCTTGCTGGCTGCGACATCCCCCTGGTAGCCCCCGTCGGCGAAGATCACCTGGATGAAGGGGAACAGCGTGCGGGTTGCCTTGTCCAGGACCAAGGCGGTGCCGTCACGGTCCTGGATGTCGGCACGATGCACGGCGACGTTCAGGAGCAGGCCTAGCGTATCGACTAGGATGTGGTACTTGACCCCCTTAATCTTCTTACCCGCGTCGTAGCCGACCGGGTCCGCTGCAGACCCCCCTTTTCCGCCGCGCGGACGCTTTGGCTGTCCAGCACGGCGGCGGTCGGGCTGGCCTCGCGGCCCTCCTGCACGCGGACCCGCTGGTAGAGATCATGGTGGATGCGCTCCAGCGTGCCGTCCCAGGCCCACAGGTGCAGATAGCCATGCACCGTGCTGCGCGGTGGCAAATCCTTGGGCAGGTGGCGCCACTGGCAGCCGGTCTCCAGCACGTACAGCACACCGTTCAGCACCGCCCGAACATCGACGCTGCGGTGCCGGCCACCGCGCCGCGCCGGCGGGATCAGCGGCTCGACGATCCGCCACTCCTCATCGCTCAGGTCGCTCGGGTAGCGCAGCCCGCTGCGATCATGGCGCTCGCGTTTTTCCGCCGTCCACATCTTCACCTCCGTCCTGGAGGCGACGTTGAATCACAACCGATTCATCTGATTCAACTTCCTCTCGGACGGGCTCTAGAGTTTCGAGCGTTTAATTTGACGCATACCCTGCGTGCCTGAGGTAGTTCCAGCATTCATCGGGTGTGTAGAGGTCACAGATGGAACCGACGGCTTTCCACAGCTCTTCGATGGTGCGGGCACCAATGCGCCGGAGATGAGCCTTGAGCTTGGCGAAAGCCATCTCGATGGGATTGAGGTCGGGACTGTAGGGCGGCAGGAAGAGGAACCAGGCCCCCCGCTCCTTGAGGATGGCCTTGGCCTTTTCGCTCTTGTGGCAGGACAGGTTGTCGAGGATGACGACATCGCCCGGGCGCAGGGTCGGGGCGAGTTGGGTCTCGACATAGGTCTCGAAGAGCGCCCGGTTCATCGCCCCCTTGATGATCCAGGGAGCGGTCAGGCCGTCGCAGCGCAAGGCGGCGATGAAGGTCTGGGTGCCCCAATGACCGAACGGTGCCTTGGCCTTGAAGCGCTGGCCGCGCTTGGCACGGCCGCGCAGCCGGGTCATCTTCGTGGTGGTGGCGGTCTCGTCGAGGAACACCAGCCGGTCCGGCTGCTGGCGCATCCGGGGCTGACGGTGGCTGCGCCAAGTCCGGCGGTCCTCGGCGACGTCAGCGCGACCGGCCTCGCTCGCCAGCAGCGTTTTTTTTGACGCTGTAGCCGCGGGCGAGCAGGAAGCGCGACAGCGAGGCGGGATGGACCGTGACGCTGCGCTCGGCTTTCAGCTTGGCTGCAAGTTCTGGCATGGTGATGTCGCCCTGCTTCTCCACCCACCCGATCAGAAACTCGGCATGCGGTGCCAGCTTGCCGCCACCCGGCGGGCGCCCCTGCCGGGCTGGTTCCAGCGAGCCGGTTGCCGCCATCCGCTGGGCAAGCCGTACGCTCGTGCTTGCGCTCACATCGAACCGGCGCGCCGCCGCCCGACGTGAACCGCCTTGCTCGATTTCTCCGTAAATCCGAACCCGAAGATCCGACGAGTAGCTGCGGCCCATAATCCACCTCCAACGACGGTGAATCACGACAGCCGCCCAAGCGCAACCCTCGATTCGGATTTCAGGCGCGAAGCTCTAGTCAAGACGGCACGGTGTCCAAGGCCTACGCGACCGGGACGGTGAGCGGGGCCACGGCCGTCGGTGGCCTGATCGGCTCCATGGGGGTGGGGGGCGAACAGGCATTGCTTTCGGAGAGCTACGCCACCGGCGCGGTCATGGCGACGAACAACAGGGCCGGGGGCCTGGTGGGCGAGATGGCGGAGGAAGCCAACGCCAACAACGTCTACGCCACCGGATCGGTCACCGGCGCCATCAACGCCAGCAATGGTGATCATTACATCGGCGGCTTGGTGGGCGAATATAATTACGGCACCGGCTCCATCTCCCCCGGCTCCATCGTCAACGCCTATGCAACGGGACGGGTGACCCTGGCCGACACCTGCACCGCCAGCAACTGCAAGGCGGGTGGCTT
>JAJUHR010000122.1 GCA_029267795.1 Planctomycetota bacterium | reverse complement strand
GAGCTGGGCGGCCGCATCCGCCAGCAGGATCCCCCCCACGGGACCCACTCTCCCCGAGCCCCCATGTACGGTCGCGTCATGGATCAGTTGCTCCGCGAAAATACGCGTCTGAGGCGACCACAAGAAAGCGAAGACCGCCCACGGCTGCCGGGTCGCGTGGTCCGGCTGTGTGTTCTGAAGGTGGTGCAGCGCGACCTGTTCGACACGCTGCGACCAACCGCGGTTCCGCCGTAACAGCGCCAGGTCCGCCAGCGCGTGCAGCCCGCATAACTCCCGGTATGTCCAAGTGTCCAGGGACTCATCCTCGGCGGATTCGCTGCGGGGGTGAAGCGACAACTCTGGCCCGGGCCGTTTGACGACCTGGTGCACCACGGCGTCGGCCAGCTCCACGTCCACGTCGCGCCCGACCACCAAGGCAAAGTCGAGCAGGCACAGCGCCAGCCACAGCACCAAGGCCGTGGCCTGCGGCGGCGGGGGTGTATCGGTGTAGTTACCCACCCACCGCGTCGGCTCCACCGCTCGCCCCAGCGCCTCCTCGCATCTTCCCCACAACCGCGCAGGCAACGACTCGTAGCGCCGGGCGAAGGCGCTCAGACACACGTGCAGGGCCAGCGGGTAATACACATCCCGACCGTGTCCGGCTGGGTCTTCTAATCGGGGCACCGTTCGGCCCGTAGCCCCGGACGACTTCGACGCAAGTTGCGCCAACCCTTGGGCGCACGCCACCAATCCCTCGTGGTCTTCCGCCGCGTCCCGCAGCAACAACAGGGCCGGTGGCACGGTCGTCAAAATGGAGTGCGCCTCGGTAGCGACTGGCGTCGTCCCCGCGGGCTGCGTGCCCGACGCGGCCGCCCGCACCCCGCTTAGCGAAGCCTCCGCCAGCCCCCGCACGAGCTGGTAATATCGACTAAACTCACGGTCCATAGGCGCCCCCATGCATCGTAAGGCAGCCAATCCTTTTTGGGCTAGACGCACGACCGACCCACGACCGGGGATCATCCATGTTGGACGCTGTGTTGCAACACCTGACGGACGATTCTCCTCACGCCCTGGACCGACTCTGCCAGTTCCTGTCGATCCCCAGTGTGAGCACCGACCCGGCGTACGCGGCGGACGTCGCCCGCGCCGCGCAGTGGGTGGCGGACACGTTGCGTGATTGCGGGCTGGACGTGGCCGTCCATCGCACCGCCGGCCACCCGATCGTCGTGGGTCGCAGCCCCGACCACGCGGCCAGCGCCAACTCACCCCGCGTTCTGTTCTACGGGCATTACGATGTGCAGCCCCCGGACCCGGTCGAGCTGTGGACCACCCCGCCGTTCGAGCCGACAGTCCGCGACGGCGCCCTGTTCGCCCGCGGCGCCAGCGACGACAAGGGCCAGATCGCCTGTTTTTTCGAGGCGCTGCGCGCCTGGAAGCGCGTCCACGGCCGACTGCCCGTGCCGGTGACGGCCCTGATCGAAGGCGAGGAGGAATGCGGGAGCATCCAACTCCAGCCGTTCGTCCGCGCCCATCGCGACGCCCTGCGCGCCGATATCGTGGTGGTCAGCGACACCGGCATGTGGGAGGGTCCCGACGGGCGATCCGTGGCGATCACCTACGGCTTGCGAGGCCTGCTGTACTTCGACGTGCAACTGCATCACGCCGACCGCGACGTGCACAGCGGTGTGTACGGCGGGGTCGCGGCCAACCCGGCGACCACGCTGGCCGCCGTCCTCGGCCGCCTGTTCGACGACCGGCACCGCGTCACCATCCCCGGCTTCTACGACGACCTGCTCCCGATCAGCCCCGACGAGCGCCGCCGCTGGGGCGAACTGGGCTTCGACGAGGCCTTGTTCCTGCGATCCGTGGGGTTCACGCAGCCCTTCGGCGAGTCGGGCTACTCCACCCTCGAGCGCCGCTGGGCACGCCCCTCGTGCGATGTCAACGGCCTGTACGGGGGCTACGGCGGCCCGGGGGCGAAAACCATTATCCCCAGCTTCGCCGGCGCGAAGGTCAGTTTTCGCCTAGCCCCCAACCAAAGCCCCGCTAAGATCGCCGAGGCTTTCAAGCGCTGGCTGCACTCGCAAGACGTGTACGGCTGCCGGTGGAAGATCACGGAGCTCGGCGGTGCAGACCCCGTCGTAGTATCCACCGATTCGCCGTACGTCGCGGCCGCCACCCGCGCCATCCAGCGCACGTCGGGCCGGCCCCCCGTGCTCATCCGCGAGGGAGCGACTATCCCGATCGTCGCCGACTTCAAGAAAACCCTGGGGGTCGACAGCCTGCTGATCGGCTTCGGCCTCTCCGACGACCGCATCCACGCCCCCAACGAGAAATTCAACCTCGATTGCTTCGCCCTCGGCTGCCGCACGCATGCCGCCCTGCTGGAGGAGCTCGGCGCCGCGGCCAACCGTTAGCCTCGCCCGGCCCGGATGCCACGGCCGATCAGCACCGACCTGGGACCATCGGCGATCTTTGATCCCAAAATGAAGAATTAGAGGCCGTCCGCCTTAGCACTATTTGCGGATCAAATTGCCCAACTCTAAAATGACGCCTTAACATCGGGCAGAAAGGGAGATTGGTTCATCCATGACGGATTTGTAGTGGTATTAATTCCGGCCAAGGTAGGCCGGCAGGGTACGATCGAACTGCCGCTTAGATAAGCATTCAGGAGGCCTTTTGATGAGTGTTCTGTCCAACGTTCGCCGTTTTGTTTTCCCTGTGATCGCTGTTGCCGCCGCTGGCACGGTGGGCGCGATGCTGCTCGGCGCCGCCGACGACGAGCGCGCCGCGAAGTTCGACAACAAAGGCGCCTTGATCCGCCCCGAGGGCTACCGCAAGTGGGTCTTCATCGGCTGCCCGGTCACCCCCAACGACATGAACAACGGCAAGGCCGCCTTCCCCGAATTCCACCACGTCTACATCGACCCCAAGAGCTTTGCCCACTACGAGAAGACCGGTCAATTCCCCGAGGGCACGGTCATCGTGAAGGAACTGGCCAACGTCGCCGCCAAGGAGTCGCCGTCCGGCGCCGGTTACTTCCCAGGCGATTTCGTCCTGCTGGCGGTGGCGGTCAAGAGCGCTAAGCGCTTCCCGAACGAGCCGGGCAACTGGGGGTACTTCAACTTCGGCGAATACCCCAACTACGCCGAAACCGCCGAGGCTCTGCCCACCGACTCTTGCAACGGCTGTCACCAGGCTGGCGCCCAGCAAGACTATGTCTTTACCCAGTTCTACCCGGTTTTGCGCGCCGCCCATCAAGGCAGGCCAGCGGAGCACCCGGAGCACCACCATCACGGTGAGCACGGCGAACACCACGGGGGCGAAAAACAGTGACCGTTTGTCACCTCCGCTCCCTTCATCGCGGAGGATGATGTGACCCTCCTCGAACATATGCACCACCGGCGGCTTGCCCGCCGGTTTTTCTTTGCGCTTCACCCGCCCGAGGGGTGCAAGATCCCTTTGTCTTCGAAGTAAGCCAGAGCCTCGCGGACCGAGCCGAATAACCGCGTGGCGGTCTCGGTGATGAATGGGGAGGGCTTCTTCGCCGGCGTCCACACCACGTAGACCTCCTTGCCGTGCTCGAACGCATGCTGCAACTCGCGTTCTACGCCGCTGGAGAGGCCGGGGATCCCCCCCACCAGTTCGGGGATGTAGCTGACGATCATGTTCGATTGGTCGATCAGCTTGAAGTCTCGGCTGTAGATTTGTCCGTCGATGTCTCCGGCGATATCCAGCACCTGTTTCACCGACACCCGCAGTAACTCGCTGCGGCCGTCTTCGCCCGTGGCGCGGCTCTCCACAAAGTCGCGTCCCTCTTTCGCCGCCTCGATCGCCGCTTCCAGCAGCAGCTTCTCGTCCACGTCCCCGGGGTCGAACGCGATCAGGTGCCTCGCCAGTTCCGCTCGAAACGCGTCGATCTCCGTCTGCACGGCCGGCATGTCCACCACGTGGCTCATCGGGAACGACAGGTACACCTTAGGTGTCTGCGGCTGAAACATCAGCCGGTACGCCGTCTCGATCGTGCTTTGGTAACGCCCGCGGGCCAGGATAAAAAACCGCTGGACACAGCCCAGGGCTTGGGCCAGCAGCTCCGTCGCCACGATCTCTTCCTCCCGCCAGACCATCAGGTCCTTCAGCGTGGCGTCGATCGTGTGGTCCCGCGTCAGCCGGTGGTGGACCACCTCGATGTTGTCCACGAGGCACAACAGGACATCCGGGGCCAGCTTCTGCACCTGATCGAAATCGAACGCCGTGAACAGCCCGTGTCGCCAGCGAAATGTCGCGTGGGTGTTGACGATCACGTGGGGCTCCGCGGCGGCGCCAGCGAGGATGTCCCGGAATACCGCGCGCCGCAGCCCGTGCAGCCGGCTCAGCGATAAGTCCAGGATGTGCCCCGCCGCCACGTCCGGGGCCTCGGCGTACATCATGTCGCCCACGTTGAACACCCGCACGCTCTGGCCGCGCTGCCGCGCCAGGTCCGCCAGCCCCTGCAGGTAGGACTTCTTTTCCACCCCCACCTGCCCCATGACGATCGCGCGCATGTCCGGCTCCGCGAGACACCCGCCTACCCCGGCCCAACGGCCCGCAGCCAACCCCTCACACCCGAGCCGGCGACGTAGCGGCCGCCCGATCCACCCCCCTTGTGCACGGCCGGCTCAACGGGCATCATACTGCCGGCGAGCCGGATCAGAGCGACCTGTTTCTTTTTAAGCGAGGAATCATGACCCCTCTTAACCCCCTGCTTCCCTGCTTAGCGGACGCGACGAACATGGTCCTGTGGATCGGGATGATCATCCTCGTACTGTTCCTGGTCGTTTTGGTGATGCTCGTCGGCAGCTACTTCGCCCTGTGGTTCCAGGCGTGGCTCAGCGACGCCCCTGTCGGCTTCGCCGAGCTGATCGGGATGCGCTTCCGCAAGGTCGACCCGCGCACGATCGTCCTGTCCCGCATCCGTGCCGTGAAGGCCGGCCTGAACATCTCCATCGCCCAGATGGAGACCCATTACCTCGCCGGCGGCGGCGTGCCCACCATCGTCACCGCCATGATCGCCGCCAACCGCGCCAAGATCGACCTGCCCTGGGACACCGCCTGTGCCATCGATCTGGCGGGCCGGGACATCCTCTCCGCTGTGCAGACCTCCGTGAACCCCAAGGTCATCGACTGCCCCAACCCGGCCTCCGGCCGCATGACCATCGACGCCGTCGCCCAAGACGGCATCCAACTCAAGGCCAAGGCCCGCGTCACCGTCCGCGCCAACATCGCCCGGCTCGTCGGCGGCGCCACCGAAGAAACGATCGTCGCCCGCGTCGGCGAGGGCATCGTCACCACCATCGGCTCTTCCCAAACCCACAAGCAGGTGCTCGAAAACCCCGACCGCATCTCCAAAACCGTCCTCGAAAAGGGGCTCGACGCCGGCACCGCGTTCGAGATCCTCTCGATCGATATCGCCGACATCGACGTGGGCGACAACATCGGCGCTAAGCTCCAAGCCGATCAGGCCGAGGCCGACAAACGCCGCTTCCAGGCCGAAGCCGAGAAACGCCGCGCCATGGCCATCGCCCAGGAGCAGGAATTCAAAGCCGAAGTACAAAAAAACCGCGCCCTGGTCATCCTGGCCGAGGCCGAAATCCCCAAGGCCATCGCCGAGGCCTTCCACAAGGGCAACCTCGGCATCATGGACTATTACCGCCTGAACAACATCCAGGCCGACACGTCCATGCGGTCCAGCATCGCCGGCACAGGCGAGCATCGCCCGACCCCACCCAGCGGCCCCGGCATCCCGCCCAGCAGCTCATAACCCGGGTCGCCAGCGGTCTAGCCGTTCACGTACCGGCGCAGCTCGTCGCAGGCCCCGCGATCGAGCGCCGATTTCAGCGCCGCCGAGAACGCCCACAGCCGTGGCGCGACCAGATCGGTCAGG
>JAJUHR010000239.1 GCA_029267795.1 Planctomycetota bacterium | reverse complement strand
TCGCCAGGGTTGGATCGCCCAGCAAGTTCGACGGATCGTCGACCAGCACCAACGTCGGCCGGTCTTCAAGCGTGTACTGGGCCTTCACCTTCCCACGGGCGAAAGATTGCGCGAACACCCCCCCCGCAGCACACCCGGACAACGCCCCCGCTGCCGCGATGCCAATGCCAACCGCCACCGCAAGCACAACCACCGCCCCAGCCACCCGCGCCAGCATCGACCTTCGCAACACCATACCAGTCCGAGCTTGTGCCATGCGGACCATCTCGATCTCGGGGCCGACTCGGCGCGATCGCACCGACTCCTGCGGCGTACAGCGCGGAACACTCCCCTCCCTTGGCTCTAGGGGGCGAGCTCCTCGTGCTCGCGAAACCGGTTAACCACCTGCAGCGATAGCGTCGCCAGGGTCATCGCCGGGATCGACTCGGCGTCTTGACCCACCCGCCCCTCCGAGTGACCCGGGGGGTACTGGACCTGCACCGTCGTGGCGTAGACGAAGTTGTTCGGGTCCACTGCCTCGACTTCCACCACGCCCACACTCACCAAGGCGTCGCCCCGCCACACGTGGGGATCGCCCGGCTCGTGCGTCCTGTAGCGTAGTAAATCCACATACACCAGCCGCTCGACCCGCAGGTGTTGCAGCAGATCCCTGTACAACCAAGTATCCCAATAGGGGTTCGCGGCCTGGAAACGGGCGACTTGGCCCGCGTCGACAACCTGGACTCCCGCAACGCCTTCGGACAGCCGCCGCGAGATCGCTTCGCACAGCGCCGCCGGCACTTTGGGGTATTCGAACAACGTCACCTCATCAGCCGCTACCAACACCGCCACCGACTTGTTCTCGAGCCCCCGGTATTCGGCGGGCACCTTCACCTTCTTAGGCCGGCCTCCTCCCGCCACCGCGTTGGCGGCATACCCCACCACCTCGCAGCCCCCGGCAAACAAAGCCGACACCACCCACAACACAACCACCACCGGCACCGGACAACGCCCACCGCGGCAACCCTTCGCACTCACCGGCTTCATATAGAAAACGCTCATCCCCATCCCAGCCGCACCGAAACAACCTTGTAACCCCATGAAAGCATCACCATCGCGAAAACCACCCACCCGATACCCGGCCGGCACAACTCGGCGAACGGCCCCCACCATGGCCGCCCAATCGCCGCCCCCCACAAACCCGCCGCCAGCCCCACTGCCACAGCCACTGCCAGCGCGGCGCCCATAGGCTGAACCCGCAGCGCCCCGAGCAATCGCCCGTGCACCGCCTTGGCGAAAGCGGTGGTCACCCCGCATGTCACGCAAGGCCACCCCGTCGCCACGAAGAACCCGCACGGGGGCAGCCCCATCTGCTCGTGGGTACCCATCCCGGAGAGGTCCGGCCGCAGCCCCGCACCGACCGCCAGCAGCGCCCCGCACGCCAGCGCCACCAACGCCCCGCTGGCGCGGTTCAACCACACCGCCCGATGCTGATCATCGCGTGCCCCGCCGCATGGAGCGTATGGAGTCTGATAAGACGGGTCAGCCATCGTGAGAATTAAACTACCCCCAATAGGTACGCCGGGCAAAGCCGACTATCATGCTAGGACCATGGTGCGACAACTTTTCGAAAACCACGGACTGACGAACCCGCGACGACCGCTCAAGCCCCCCCGCCTGATCCGGCCCGGCAAGCCGGCGCTCGTCACCATGTCGGTCTTGCCCACGTTCTTCACCCTGGGCAACCTGCTCTGCGGGTTCGCGGCGATCTTCCTGGCCAGTCGACCCCTCGAGGTCGAACTGCCCTTGGGGTGGACCCCCTTGGCTTTCTCGGCAGCGATGATCTTCCTGGGCATGGCGTTCGACGGGCTCGACGGCCGGATCGCGCGACTCACCCGCAGCACCAGTGACCTGGGCGCGCAGCTGGACTCCATGGCGGACATGGTCACCTTCGGCGTCGCACCGGCGTTCCTCGCGGTGGAGCTCATCGGCGTCCGCACCCCGTTCGTTTCAGCGAAAAACGACCTCTTCTTTGACCGCTTCGCGATGGTCGTGGCCAGCATCTACGTGGCCTGCGCCGCCCTGAGGTTGGCCCGGTTCAACATCGAAAGCGCCCAGGCCCCGGAAACCCACCACCGCGCCCACTTCAAGGGCCTGCCCTCCCCCGGCGCCGCCGGCACCGTCGCCAGCATGGCCCTATTGCACCAGCACTTCCTTGCCGGCGACGACGACCCCATGCAGTGGCCCGTACGCCTCGCCGCCATCGGCATGGTCCTGGTCATGCTCCTGGCGGCCTTCGCTATGGTCAGTCGGTTCCACTACGTGCACGTGCTCAACCGTTATCTGCGCGGCCGAGCCCCCTTCAGCACGCTGTGGAAAACGGTCGTCGCTGTGCTGATCTTGTTCATCTACCCCCAGGGCTCGCTCGCCGCCGGGTTCGTGCTCTATGCGCTCTCGGCCCCGGCCCAGTGGGCGTGGCAGCGCTTCGGCTTCGAGCCACGCCCCACCGCGCCGGGCGGCCCATGGCACTCGGGTTTCAATGGGTAAGACAGAACTTAGCCGGCGCGACGCGGGTCTCGACGCCTCATTCCTCATCGAACTTCCGCTCGACCAACCCCCGCAAGGCCTCGACCGCGGCCCGCGCGTCCGGACCTCGGGCACGGATCAGCAACTCCGTCCCCTGCGTGGCAGCCAGCATCATCATCTGCATGATGCTCTTGCCGTCCACCTGCTGATCCCCTTTGCCGACGCGGATGTCCGACTCGAAGGCATTGGCGGTGTCGACAAACGACATCGCCGGCCGGGCGTGCAGCCCCAGCCTATTGAGGATCTTGACCCGCAGTTCGACCAGCTCGTTGGAGAATTCGGCGCGGCCGGTCTGCGACTGCTGGTCCGGAGGCAACCCTTGGCCGGACGTCACACTCATGCTCGATACCCCGCCGGGCACCGCAGCGGCCGTTGCCCCACCGCTCAGCCCGGGATCCGTTCGGCGTCGGTTTCCTGGATCAGGTCCTGCACCTCGTCGACTCTCGTCGCCTGCCTCAGGAACTTGCGGAACGTCTCCTTCTGCAGGTTGGAGAAAATGTTCTCCATGGCCTGAAGGTGCTCGTCGGGCTTGTCTTGCGGGCTCAGCAGCAGGATCACGGTGTACACCGGGGCTTTGTCCAGGGCTTTGAAGTCCACCCCCTGGTGGCTGATCCCGATCGCTGCCGCCATCTTCTTGATCTTCGGGTGCTTGACGTGGGGGACCGCCACCCCCTTCCCGAAGCCGGTCGAGCCGCGCTTCTCCCGGTCGATGATCATCTTCACCAGCTCGTCCCGCAGCGACTTGGCGCACGCCCCAGCCCTCACCAACGCGTCGATCAACTCTCGGATCACCTCGTCACGCTCGGCGCTCGTCAGCTGGGGGACGATCGCTTCGGTGACAACAAAGTCACTCAACTTCATGGAAAGTGCCCTCGTTCTTGCTTGGTACGCTCGCCCCGGTCGCAGCATCATATCGGATTTGAAGATCGACGGTGGCCGCCGCGTAGGGCGGCGGGCTTGAAAGTCCCCGCTCCCGCCCCTCAAGCCGTGTGCTTGCGGTTGCGGAACCGCGTCTTGTGGTCGGTTAGTTGCCGTTCCAGCTTGTCGACCGCGCCGTCGATGCACGCGTACACGTCGGGCCCGGAAACCTTGCCGATAAACGGATCGTGCCGGTCGGCCTTGACGATGATCTCCACCTCGTGGCTGCGCTCGGTGCGGTGGACGATCACATCGATCCCGTGCACCCGGTCGAAGTAGCGCGGCAGCTTCGAAACCTTCTCCGAAGCGTACCGCCGCAT